>CAIZNF010000157.1 GCA_903934275.1 uncultured Nitrosomonadales bacterium | reverse complement strand
GTCAAAAGATGACAAAAATTTTTCAACGAAACCGCATGGTGGGCTTTGCCCACCATGTCGGGCAGAGCCCGACCTACAATTTTAGCTCCGACTTTTCCGGCTCCGCTTTTCTCACGTCACCAATTTGGAAATATCGGCAACCTGGTTCATCAATTTGCCGAGTTGTTGCAATAGCGCAGCCCGGTTCAGGCGCAACTCCTTGTCCTCGCACATCACCATAACTTTCTCGAAAAAATCGTCGATGAAAGGTTTTAGTGTGGTCAGCACTTTCAGATTCTGCGCGTAGTCACCGTGGTTCAAATAGCCCTGCGCAAATGGCGTGATGTCCTGTATGGACTGGTGCAGGTCACGTTCGGCGGCTTCCTTTAACAGTGCGGGCTTCACGGTCGCGTTAGCGAGATCGGCACCGAGTTCTTCGCTGTTCTTGCGCATGATGTTCTGCACGCGTTTGTTAGCTGCGGCCAGGTCTTTCGCCACTTCCAGCGCGGCGAATGCGCGCACCCCTTGCAGGCGCGGTAAAACCTCGTGCATGCGCCCATTCAATATGCATAGCACGGCCTCGATATGCTGCACCTCGAAATCGCGCTCGCGCAGATAGCCGCGCAAGCGATCCAGCATGAAGCTTTCCACGTCGCTTACCACCGTCGCGCTCAACATGCCTACCGGGAAATTTCCGGCAGCGGTCTTGATCAGCGCATGTAACGGCAAATCGAGCGGTGTCTCGATCAAGATGCGCAATATGCCCAACGCATGGCGGCGCAAACCGAACGGATCCTTGTCGCCGGTAGGCACCTGGCCGATACCGTAAATACCGAGCAACGTATCCAGCTTATCGGCCAGCGCCACGGCACATGCTATCGCGCCCTGCGGCAACGTGTCCCCGGCGAAGCGCGGGTGGTAATGCGCCTCGATGGCATCCGCCACTATTTTGTCCTCCCCGTCATGCAGCGCGTAGTAACGCCCCATGATGCCCTGCAACTCGGGAAATTCTCCCACCATGTCGGTGAGCAGGTCGGCCTTGGATAGTCGAGCCGCCAGTTCCGCGTCCGCCTTGTCCGCTTCCAGCAGCCGCGCAATCGTGCCGGACAGCGTGGCGACGCGCTCGGTGCGCTGCAATTGCGTGCCCAGCTTGTTGTGGTACACCACGTTGCCGAGTTTCTCGACGCGCGATTCGAGCGTCTTCTTGCGATCCTGATCGAAGAAAAATTTCGCATCCGCCAGGCGCGGGCGCACCACGCGCTCGTTGCCGCCGATCACCAAACTCGCATCAGTCGGGCGAATATTGGACACGATCAAAAATTTATTGGTCAGCTTGCCGTCGGCATCCAACAGCGGAAAATATTTCTGGTTTGCCTTCATCGTCAGAATCAGGCACTCCTGCGGCACTTCGAGAAATTCCGCTTCGAACTGCCCGACCAACACGTTGGGGCGCTCGACCAGCGCGGTCACTTCATCCAGCAACGCGTCATCCTCAATCGGTTTGAGATTTTCTTTCGCGGCGGCAGCACTGAGTTGTTTTTCAATCTCGGCGCGGCGCTTTTCAAAGCTCGGGATGACCGCACCTTCGGTTTCTAGCTGAGCTTCGTAGCTGTCGGCATCTTTCAGCACCAGCTTCGCAACGTCGGCCTCGAAGCGGTGGCCTTGTGTCTCGCGTCCGGCGGTTAAGCCGAGCATTTTGATTGCGACGATATCACTGTCATGCAGCGCCACCAACCCATGCGCGGGGCGCACGAACTGCACGCTATTCCAGCCGTCGGCGAGCTGGTAGGTCATCATCTTGGGGATCGGTAATTTTGATAGAGCCTCCTGCAATGCATGCTGTAAGCCTTCTGCCAGCGTTGCCCCGGATTGCCTGCTGTCGTAGATCAGCGACTCCGCTTTGCCCTCACCTTCGCGGCGTAACTGCGATACGGCCTCTGCGCCCACACCCAACGCGGCAAGTTTCTTCAACAGCGCGGGGGTCGCCTGACCGGATGCATCCAGCCCGACGGATACCGGCATCAGCTTCTGCGACACAGATTTGTCGCTTGCTTTAGTGATTACATTGCCAACTTTTACCGCAAGGCGGCGGGGCGAAGCAAAAGAAGCCACGGTGCTTTCGCCGGAAGCCAGACCTTGCGCCTTCAGGCTTGCAGTCAGCCCCTCGGCAAAACTCTCGCCCAGTTTCTTCAGCGCCTTCGGCGGCAGCTCTTCGACGAGCAACTCAACCAGCAAATTCTTGGTACTCATGCTGTCATCGCTTTCTTTTCTATTTGCGCCAGCACTTCATCCGCCCATGCGCGAGGTGCCATCGGAAAGCCGAGCCGGGCGCGGCTGTCGAAATAGCTTTGCGCAACGCTGCGCGCCAGGTTGCGAATGCGTCCGATATAAGCAGCGCGTTCCGTCACAGAGATTGCGCCGCGCGCATCCAGCAAATTAAAACTGTGCGCGGCTTTCAGCACCTGCTCGTAGGCGGGCAAAGCCAGTTGCTGTCCCATCAGATACTTGGCCTGCTTCTCATGGCTGCCGAACGCGCCGAGTAAAAATTCCACATCGCTGTGCTCAAAGTTGTAAGCGGATTGCTCGATCTCGTTCTGGTGGTACACGTCGCGGTAGGTGACACCCGGTGTCCAGCTCAGGTCGAACACGTTCTCCACGCCTTGCAGGTACATCGCCAGCCGCTCCAGTCCGTAAGTGATCTCGCCGGTGATCGGTTTGCAGTCGATGCCGCCCACCTGCTGGAAATAGGTAAACTGCGTCACCTCCATGCCGTTCAGCCACACCTCCCAGCCCAGTCCCCATGCGCCCAGCGTCGGGTTTTCCCAATCGTCCTCGACGAAGCGGATGTCATTCTGTTTGAGATCGAAACCGAGCGCTTTGAGCGAGCCGAGATACAAGTCGAGAATGTTGGCGGGCGAAGGTTTCAGCACCACCTGAAACTGGTAGTAGTGCTGCAAACGATTCGGGTTCTCGCCGTAGCGCCCGTCCTTGGGGCGGCGCGACGGCTGCACATAAGCGGCTTTCCACGGCTCGGGCCCGAGCGCGCGCAGAAAAGTAGCGGTGTGCGACGTGCCCGCGCCGACTTCCATATCGTAGGGTTGCAGCAGCGCGCAGCCCTGCTTGTCCCAATAATTCTGTAGCGTCAGGATGATCTGTTGAAAGGTAAGCATCGGTTGGTTTTATGCAATCGCAAAGGGGCGCATTTTACTGGTTTTCAGTGAAGCCTGTCCTGAGTACTATTGGAAGGGTTCATTCGAAAGTGGTGGACAACAAGCAAAAGCCCCTCTCCCCTTGCAGGAGAGGCCACAGCCGCCAATTTTTTTCGCCCGAATTGAGTCCCATGAACCGGGGCGGAGTGCAGTAGCAGCGTTCGCGATAGCCGCAGAATTGCAGCATGACCCTTGAGTGCTGTGAAGCCCGCGGGAGAGGCTGGCGGTATGAGGATTGTTTGGTGAGCGAGGCTGCTTTCCGTTGGGTAGGTTTGCATTCATTTCGTTCAACCAGGCAGATTTTGCGGGCGACTTTCTCTTAAGGAAACGCGGATTTAATCGATATTTCGGCAAAATCTGCCCATAACCCGTTGATCTATATTGGGTGCATATTCTGCAGAATCGATTTAAGACGTTGAAACATTGCTGGCCTTGTGTGACGTGCAGATCCGCCGTGCTAAAGCCGAATGCATATGCGCCGCGCTGCAAGGTTCGTGGCGCGAAGAACACCCGTTTGCGCTGTTATAGGCACTGTCGGGCTGGGATTTTTATCAGGCGCAGATCGCTGGGTGCGATGCGCGCGTCGAACAAGCGTTGCGTGCCCGTAGCGCGCAAGATAACGGTGCCGGTGACGACGGCAGTGACGGCAAACATGGCCTAGCGGGGTTCGACACTTGCTCCGACAACAGGGTTGCCCCGACACAGAGGGTTGGCATCAAGAAAAACCCCGTGAAAGCGGCCAGCCAGAGTGCGCCGCGCATTGCGGATATGCATCCGCTGGTTGTGGCGCTCAATGGTGGTCGTGATGCGAGCGTGTTGCCGGATTTGACGGACTACTCGATTCTGCAATTGACCGGCGAAGTCGGCATTAACTTGGCACGCTGGCCGACAGCCAAACACTTCACTTTGTGGCCGGGACCGGCTCCCGGAGTGTATTAAGCGACGAGTGGCGAGGACACCAAGCACGCCGGGCTGCTTACCAATCAGGCGCTGGCGCGAAAAATTGCTACGCTGTACTGAAATGTAATGGTCAAAGGTATCCAATTTGTTGAAAAGGGCATCACCCATTGCGAATAAAAATTCGCCCAAACAGGGCGACGTTTACTACGAAAACTCGCCTCGAGGCTTAATTTGGTGCTCACACCCAATCCGTTGACTGCTTGAGGTTCATGGGTAGGGGCTGCTGAACTTTGTGGCCGATCAGGAGTTTTGACGGGATCATTTGCCTTCATACAGCCGAAAAAGCAACACGACGTGCAGCTTCGCCCCGCAAATTAATGTTCACGAATGTCAAATTTGTGACATCATGCGAGCCTTATGGAACAAATACGGCAATATCTAAAAATAAATGGTGAACGTCTCGATACTGAGATCGCTAAGGCTATGGGTATTCCACTGGCAAAAATGCGCGTCCAGTTGACGGAGCTTGCTGCCAAATGCGAGATCGTAGCGTGTCATTCGATCAGGTTTGAGAAGGGCAAAAAAATAGAGGGGACCATTTATAGGATAGCTGGGTATACCCCTCCAGCAGCGCCGGGCAGAAAATCTAAGGCCCAGCTAAATTTGTCGTAACTCCTCTCTCACGCCTTCTGAGTAACCTAAGCCGGACGAGCCGGATCCAAAAATGTAGGTCGGGCCCCGCCCACCCTACGGTTTCGTTGAAAAATTCTTGTCACGTTTTGACATCATTTGACTGGTAAGTGACTAGGCATTTTTCCAGACTGCGCCGGGAAAATGAGGTTCGCCTTTGGCGAACAGCCAAAAAGGATTGTCATTTCGAGCTCCGCGAGAAATCTTGGTGTTTTTGGCATGGAAAGAAAATC
>CAIZNF010000156.1 GCA_903934275.1 uncultured Nitrosomonadales bacterium | reverse complement strand
GGATATACTCTCTCTCCCCTTGTGGGAGAGAGCTGGAGAGAGGGGAAAGGGTGCTAGCCTATGGCCACTTTTACAAGCCGTGTCTTGCGCCCGTAAATCAAATTAACCATTGCGCGCGATACCAGCACCGCGCTGAACATCGAAGTGAGAATGCCCAGGCACAACACCACCGCAAATCCCTTGATCGGGCCGGAGCCGAACATGAACAGCGCAATTCCGGCGATCAGCGTGGTGACGTTCGAGTCGATGATCGTGCTGAACGCCCGGTCATATCCTGCATGGATCGCCGCTTGCGGCGTGACACCGTTGCGCAGCTCCTCGCGGACACGCTCGTTGATCAGCACGTTCGCGTCAATTGCCATCCCCAGCGTCAACGCGATACCCGCCATGCCGGGCAAGGTGAGCGTGGCTTGCAACATGGACAGCAGCGCCACCAGCAGCAGCAAATTTACTCCCAGCGCCAGCACCGAAATAGTGCCGAACATCAGGTAGTAAGTGATCATGAATGCCGCGACCATGAGGAAACCGATCTTGGTGGAATCGAAACCGCGCTTGATATTGTCCGCGCCAAGGCTGGGCCCGACGGTACGCTCTTCGATGATTTCCATCGGTGCCGCCAGTGCTCCGGCACGTAGCAGCAACGCGGTGTCTTGCGCCTCCACCGTATTCATTTGCCCACTGATTTGCACGCGGCCACCACCAATTTCTTCGCGGATAACCGGTGCCGTGACGATTTCGCCCCGGCCTTTTTCAAACAGGACGATTGCCATGCGCTTGCCGACATTTTCGCGCGTCGCCTCCTTGAATTTGCGCGCGCCCACGCCGTCCAGATTGATGTGAACGGCAGCCTCATTGCTGCGGTTATCGAAACCGGGTTGCGCGTCGTTGATGCGCTCGCCTGTGAGGATCACCTGCTTCTTCACCAGCAGCATATTGCCTTCACGGGTTTTGAACATTTCGGTGCCGAACGGGGCCGCAGCACCCGGACTGATTTGATGTTCCTCGTCCACCATGCGCACTTCCAGCGTCGCGGTGCGCCCCAGAATATCTTTGGCGCGCGCCGTATCCTGCACACCGGGCAGTTGTACCACCACGCGGTCCACACCCTGCTGCTGGATGACCGGCTCGGCCACGCCCAACTCGTTCACACGGTTGCGCAACGTCAACAGATTTTGCTGCACGGCTGAATCCTGAATACGCCGTTCGGCTTCCGGCTTGAGCGTCGCCTGCAATAAAAATTCGCCGCCCGCTTCCTTGGCGTTCAGCGCAAAGTCGGTAAAACGCTGCTTGATTTCCGCCTCGCCTTTGCCGCGCGCCTCGGCATCACGGAATTTCACCAACAGTATATTGCCGTCGCGGCTGACACCTGAATATGCAATTTTTTGATCGCGCAACGCGCTGCGGATATCGCCGGTAGCGGCTTCCAGCGCCTTGCCCAGAGCGGCTTTCATATCGACTTGCAACAGAAAATGCACGCCACCGCGCAAATCCAGGCCGAGATACATCGGCAGCGCATGAAGATTGGTCAACCATTGCGGCGAGCGCGACAGCAAATTGAGCGCGACCATGTAGTCTTCACCCAACTGACCGGCCAGCACATCCTTGGCTTTCAACTGGTTGTCGGTATCGGTGAAGCGCGCCTTGACGCTGTTGCCGTCCAGCGCAACCATTTCCGGACTAAGGTTGGCCGCTTTCAGAATGCTTCCCGCGCGTTCCAGCAACGCGGCATCCGCCTTCAGGCTGGCGCGTAACGGCGACACCTGCACGGCAGGCGATTCGCCGTAAAAATTCGGCAAGGTATAAATCAAACCGGCCAGAAAAGCGGCCAGAATCAGCAAATATTGCCACAATGGATAACGGTTCATGAAACCTCGTAATTAAAAGGGATATTACCCGAGCCGGACGAGCCGGAATCAAAAATGGGAAGCTGTTTTTCGTAGGTTGGGCAAAGAGTAGCGTGCCCAACCTACGCACTACGCGAGGGTTTATACCCCCATTCAATTTTGTGCGATAACGTAGGGCGGGTTCTACCCGCCGGAGAAAGCTGTCGGGCAAAGCCCGACCTACAAATTCAAAACCCGAAAATTCTCGACCTACAAACTCATCCATTTGAAGGAGAAATGGAATAAGCCCAGGGCTTCACTTAATAGTCTTGATCGTTCCCTTGGGCAGCACGGTTTGAATCGCAGATCTTTGCACGGTCACTTCGACATTTTCGGCAAGTTCCACGCCCACGTATAGCTCGTACACTTTGCTGATACGGCCCACTTCGCCGCCCGCCGTCACGACCTCATCGCCGCGTTGCAGCGCCTCTACCATGGCTTTCTGTTCTTTGGCGCGCTTGCCTTGCGGGCGCAATATCAAGAAATAAAATACCGCCACCAAGGCGATCAGCGGCAAAAAATCCATGATGCCGGCACCTTGTACCGGTGCAGCCGCTTCAGCATAAGCATTACTGATAAACATTGTTCAATCTCCGAGGATAAATCAAAAGGCGCGCATTTTAGCACGAGGGCGTATTCGAAAGTGGTGGACAACAGGCAAAAGCAGGGCAATCGCATCAAAATCGAAGCGCAGCAAAGGCATAAATCGCGACTGATACTATAGGTTGACGGATTGTTTCCGATAACCCATCTTTTTCTCAGGGGAAAATGATGGGGGTTAATAACTG
>CAIZNF010000155.1 GCA_903934275.1 uncultured Nitrosomonadales bacterium | reverse complement strand
GTATAAAATACCCCGGATAACCTCTGGTGCGATGCGGAAGTCGGTCAACAAAAGCGTTTCAAACACGGTTGCCGCTGATGGAATCAGCCCCTGTATTTTCGCCATCCCAATCACGCCAGCTGCTCCCGCCACGGCGATACCGTGCTCCTGGGCAATTGCGCGCCCCATCCGCTCATCTATCAACAGCAGGCATTTTTTGCCGGAATAGTGGAGAGCGGCGCGGATACAACTCGCCTCGCCCTCATCAAGGGCGGGGAAAGGCATATCGGCCCAGTTCTTTTCAAGGACGGCCAGCGTGCCGTCTTGAAATGCCTCCTGAATCCGCAACTCACCCGGCTTGCTTGTACCGGGGAGCACTTCATCGCGAACAATGGAGGTAAGTTGCACTTGGCCGAACAATATTTTTAGCCACGGTAGCCCATTCACCTGGGCCAGAATGATAATGGGGCTGGCATCGGCGATGACTAATTGCTGAGCCATGTTTTCAGAGTTTCCAGTTCCTTTTCGGCATCCTCGGACGTTCCCCGTACAACAGGAATGCCAAGCCGGGAAAGATTTTGCATGAAGTCCACAAGCGTCATCTGCGCCACTTTGGCGGCTCGTGCCAGCGACAGGCTGCCATCCCGGAATAGCGCCGTGGCCAGTGCGGTGGAGACCCCAGGTTTGCGTAGCATTTCTTCGTCGAAGGAGAGCAGCAGCGCGGAGGGCCGATCACGGTTCATTACCACAACCATATCCTCTGCCGCATGGCGTAGCGCCGCCGATGGGTTGTTTTTCAGCTCTCTGACTTGAACGGCACGCATGACCATTTTCTCCTTAAACAATAAATTATAATGAGGGAACATTGTGTGGAATGTTATGCGGGCACTTTAAAAAAGTCAACTACATCCCTCGGCCTGTGGACTGCTGCACGCCCCAGATTTTTTCACCTAAGCCGGACAAACCGGAATCAAAATGCAGGTCGGGCTCTGCCCGACATGGTGGGCAAAGCCCACCTTGCGGATGCCATTTAACGCGTTGATAATAATATATAAACACAAAATTCCTGTCACGTTTTGACTTCATTTGACTGGTAAGTGACTAGGCTTTTTCCCAGACTGCGCTGTAAAAATTAGGTTCGCCTTTGGCGAACAGCCAAAAAGGATTGTCATTTCGAGCTCAGCGAGAAATCTTGGTGTTTTTGGCATGGAAAAAAAATCAAGATTCCTCACCTCGTTCGGAATGACAGTTTTTTATCCACAAGCAACAATTTGTGTCGTTTGTTTTACCGTTAGAGACGAATAACAATTAATTCGACCCCATTTCCACACACCTAAAGCCCCTGCACATCTGGCGTTGTAAATGTTAAACTGCCACCCGCTGCAAGGTGCAGCAACAAAATTACATGGAGAATTCACATGAACAGAAAAGAACTGATTGATGCACTGGCAACAAAAACAGGCAGCACAAAGGCCGACGCTGACCGCAATATTGCTGCGCTGATCGACATCGTTACCGCCACCCTCAAGAAGGGCGACAGCATTGCGCTTGTGGGCTTCGGCACATTCGAGGTACGCAAGCGTGCCGCGCGTAATGGCCGCAACCCATCTACCGGTGAAGCCATTAAAATCAAGGCCTCCAAGGCTCCAGCATTCAAGGCAGGTGCAACGCTGAAGGCTGCGGTGAATGGCGGCAAGAAGTAACCATTCCAATAGCAACCATCAGCGCGCCTTGGTGGTTGCGTTTTGAAGTGTGGCTTTGGGGTTAGTATTTGGCGGTGACGGATAATCTCAGTGTGCCGTTATTCCAGATTGTCCATTAGTATGTGGGAGCTCGATAAATCGGGCTCCTACAAGGATTAATCGGCCTAATAACCATTTTGAATTGTGATCCCTTTCAGGGGCACTTTTCTCTCTCGCGAGCCACGTTCAAGACGGGTGCGGTTGTCGCATCTTTTTTCAGCATAACGAGATAATTAGTCTCTAACGGTAAAACAAACGACAACAAATTGTTGCTTGTGGATAATAAACTGTCATTCCGAACGAAGTGAGGAATCTTGATTTTCATTCCATGCC
>CAIZNF010000154.1 GCA_903934275.1 uncultured Nitrosomonadales bacterium | reverse complement strand
GTAGCGTGCCCAACACTGAAAATGATACTCATGTTTGTTGGGCACGCTACGCTTTGCCCAACCTACGCACTGTTATGCTAATTATCCTAGAAAAAGCAGTTGTTCACGAAAGTCACGAAAAATACGAACAAATTCAAAGGACTCAATGCGGCTAATGAATACCCAATGGGTGAGTCACCAAGTCAATGCAACTTATTGTTTTATTTCGTGCCTTTCGTGTTTTTCGTGGATGAATTGCTGTTTTTAGGATTATGAATCGTACACGTCATTCGATTAATTTCAGGCTGCTCACGCGCTCAGTCCAGTCGCCTGTGCTGTCTTGCACCATCTCTTTAACGATTACTTCAGTATCGGCCACTTCTTTTATCAGGCCAAAATTCATGCCAATATAGTTGCCAGTTTTGACACGGTGCAGTTTGCTGTCAGGGGCGCGAATCACCGCATAGCCAATTTTCTTCTGGTAAAGATAGCCGACCATCTTGAGTCCTTCAAGCGGGAATTCTTCGAGTGCTTCTTTGGGGCGATCAAGATCCGGCTGATTGACTCCTGCACGGTTGTCGGCACTCAATTTTGGCTTGCGCATCTTGAACGGGTCGGACAAATTAGCCTCGTTGTTGTAAGCAAAGGGCTCATACGGTTTGACTTCAGGCGGCGGCGGGATTTTTCCGCGCATATCCTTCCCCGAATCCCTGACGAAATCGCGCAAATCTTGAAACTCTTCGCCACCACAGCCTGCCAGCAATAACGAAACAAGTGCAAAGTGAATTGATTTCATTACGCACCCCCCCCGTGCCCGCCCGATTTAGCAGGGGCTGCGGCTGGTTTTACCAGCGGTTTGTCTGCCTTCTTCTGAGAGGCCGTTTCTTCCTGATCAAGATACCGGAAAGTTTTTGCGATGGCATCCATAGATAACGCGACTGGGCCGCCAGTGCTCGCGCCAAATGGATTTACCGATATCTCATTGAGCGTGACGATACGTGGCAGCATTGCGATGTCGCTGGAGAATTTGCCGAGGTCATCGTAATTGCCGGTCACTTTAATGGTGATGGGCAGCTCGGCAAATGCTCCCGTCACTTTTTCCACGCCGGGGCGGAACAATTCAAATTGCAAGCCGCGCCCCAAACCCGCCTGATTGATATCCGTCAACAACGCATCCATTTCCGATTTGCTGGGCAATTGTTTGAGCAGCGCACCGAAGGACTCTTTTGTTTCCTCCAATTGTTTTTTGATCAGATCCAGATTGATCGCTTCTTTTTTCTTGACTAAAAAAGCATCTTTGAGCACGGATTCTTCTTTTTCGATTTTCTGCAAACTCTCCCACTGATCCTGCCAGTCAAACAATGCGCCAGCCACCACTACACCCAGAAACAGGGCGGCGAAAGCAATAATCTTTGCGGGCAGCGGCCATGCGCCGGGGTTCTTCGGGTTCAGATTTTTCAGGTCGTCTAATTTCATCATGGCACTTAGCCCTTTGCGCCAGCTGGTTTGGCCGGAGTGACAGCCTTTTTGGTTTTGGCCAAATTGAATGTCAGCGTGAATTCACTTACGCGTGTGCCGTTCGCGCTGGAGGCATGGATTTCTCCCAGAGAGGGCGAATCCAGCCAATCAGAGCTTTCGACGGCGCGCATCAATGTCGAGATACGCGCATTGGTTTGCGCATAGCCGGATATATTGATTTTGTTGCCTGTTTGTTTGAGAGTTTTGAGATAAACGCCATCCGGCAGGATGTGTAACATCTGATCCAGCAGATGCACCACATCAGAACGCGTGCTTTGCAGATTTTCAACGACATTTTTGCGCTCAAGCAAGGAGGCGGTTTCTTCGCGCAGTTTTTTGATTTCCGCAATTTGCTTATCCAGTTTTGCCGTTTCCTGTTTCAGATATTCGTTGCGTCTTTCCTGAAGGGATATCCGGCCACTGATTGTGACATGAACAAATCCAACCAATAATGCGCCCAGTATCACGGAAATCGTACCCAGCGCGGCAAATTGAATTTGGCGGGCACGGCGTTTTTCGGCCCGATGCGGTAATAAGTTTATACGTATCATGACGGGTCAAATCTCCTCATCGCCAGCCCGCACGCGACAATCAGGGAGGGCGCGTCAGTTTGTAATTGGCGCGGTTTGATGCGGCTCGACAGCGTCATCAGGGCAAACGGGTTAGCCACCATGGTGCTCACCTGGGTACGCGTCGCCACGGCATCATCCATGCCGGGCAATACGGCACATCCGCCCGCAAGTACGATGTAGTCTACCTCGTCGTATTGCGTCGAAGTGAAAAAGAACTGTAACGCACGGGCTATTTCCATCACCACGCTCTCGCGGAAAGGTGTCAAAACATCATTCTCATAGTTATCCGGTAAGCCGCCATTGCGTTTGGCAGACTCGGCATCTTCGGCAGACAAGCCGAACATTCCTTGAATCTGCTGGGTTAACTGATTGCCACCGACCTGCTGGTCTCTTGAATATATCGATTGCCCATTGCGCAACACATTGACGTTCATCACGTTTGCGCCTATATCGATCAACGCGACACACTTATCCACTGCGCCGTCAGGCAGTTGTGCGCGTATTTGCTCAAAAGCCGTCTCGGCCGCATAAGGTTCGACATCGACAACCAAGGCTCTTAAACCCGCAGCTTGTGCCACTGCAACGCGGTCTTCGACATTCCCTTTGCGCGAGGCAGCCAGCAGCACCTCGACCTCTTCGGGATCGCTCGGCGCTGGGCCGATTACCTGGAAATCCAGATTAACTTCTTCCAACGCGAAAGGTATATATTGATTCGCTTCGGATTCGACTTGATATTCCAAATCTTCTTCGCTCAAGCTGGCGGGCAGCAGGATTTTTTTGGTAATGACCGCTGCGGCGGGGAGTGCCAGGCTGACATTTTTGATGCGGCTGCCCAGCCGTTTCCATGCGCGCTGAATGCTTTCCGAAACAGCTTCAAGATTATTGATGTTGCCGTCGCTGATAGCATCTTTCGCGATAGGTTCAATCACGTAGCGTTCAACGATGAAACCGCCTTTTTTGGGTATCTCGCTCAACTCGACCATTTTGACTGAAGATGAACTGATGTCCACGCCTATCATGGGTGGAGTTTTGGTCTGCAAAAAGTCCAGCGGGATGTCAAAATTTACTTTGCGCATAGGCTGTTTCGAGCTTTTTCGTATAAAGTGGTTTAAATCCTAGCAATAACTATAAATGATGTAAAGCTATTTATGGAGATTCACTATAGGAAACTTCCATAAATCCAATCACCGTCGCGATGCTGCATTGCTCGGTAAATTTTATCCCAGGTTATCCATTAGCGCGCAGGAGCTCGGTTTATCGAGCTCCTACAAGGGGTGACTGGCCTAATGAACTATTTGTGATTATCGCTTACGTAACAAACTACATACGGCGCGCTAAAATTTATTTCGCGCCTTGCCTGGCTTGAGATTTTGAATTTATAGAGGCTCCCTATATTTGCAGAGTCGATATAATTCCGGACACGATACCATTATCATCCCCTTTCGGACAACTGCACATGTCTTCACGCCGCTGGATTCTACCTGCTCTTATCGCGCTGACCCTGTTTTTACTGCCGACAATATTGCTCGGCTTGGCAGTTATGTTGGCTTATCCGAACCTGCCTTCGCTGGAAGCACTCACCGACTATCGCCCGAAAATTCCCATGCGCGTTTACAGCGCAGAAGGCGTGCTGCTCAGCGAATTCGGTGAAGAACGGCGCGCTTTGGTAAATATTTCCGAAGTGCCGGATATGATGAAAAAAGCCATTCTTGCAGCAGAGGATGACCGATTTTACCAACATGGCGGGGTCGACTATACGGGGGTATTGCGCGCGGCAATTTCAAACTTTACTTCCGGTGGCGCAAAGCAGGGAGCCAGCACGATCACCATGCAGGTGGCGCGCAATTTTTTCCTATCCAAAGAAAAAACCATGACGCGCAAATTTAATGAGGTGATGCTCGCTTTTAAAATCGAGCGGAATTTGAGCAAAGACGAGATTTTGCAGCTTTATTGCAACCAGATTTACCTGGGGCAACGCGCCTATGGTTTTGCGGTGGCGGCGCAAATTTATTTTGGCAAACCCCTTGGTCAAGTTACCGTCGCAGAGGCGGCCATGCTTGCCGGACTGCCCAAGGCACCCTCCTCATACACCCCGGTGGTTAACCCAAAACGCGCCAGATTGCGCCAATTTTACGTGTTGCGCCGCATGCGCGAGTTGAATTTCATTAATGATGAGCAGCTTCAATTCGCGCAACAGCAAGCCATCGTAATAAAACGCGGAAATCAGGAATTTGGAGGCAAATCGGATTACATCTCGGAAATGGTCAGGCAGGCAGTTTATGAAAAATATCAAGAAGACACTTACACGCAAGGATTAAAGGTTTACACCACGATTCGTCAACAGGATCAGCTTGCCGCTTACCAAGCCGTCCGCAAGGGTGTATTGGAATACGACCGCCGTCACGGTTATCGTGGCCCGGAAAGTTTTGTAGATTTGAAAAAAGGCAGCAACGAGGAGTATCTGGAAGAAGCGCTGCAGGATGTATCGGACAATGACGACTTGATTCCTGCCGTAGTGCTGGCCGCATCGCCTAATTTGGTTCGCGCATATAGCAAGGGCGGGGAAATTGCCGAAATCAGTGGCGATGCCTTGCAGTTTGCGCAACGCGCCTTGGGCAACAAGGTTGCATTGAACCAACGCATCATCGTCGGCTCGGTCATCCGGTTGCAAAAAGATGAAAAAAACACTTGGCAAATAAGCCAGCTTCCTCAAGTTGAGGCAGCCTTTGTTTCCGCAGATCCGCGCGATGGTGCCATCCATGCACTAATCGGAGGCTTCAATTTCGGCCGCAACCAATTCAATCGCATCACGCAAGCCTGGCGGCAGCCCGGCTCAAGCTTGAAGCCTTTTATTTATTCCGCTGCGCTGGAAAAAGGTTTTACGCCCGCCACGGTAATCAATGACGCACCCTTGATGTTCGATGCCGAGCAAACCGGCAGCGAACCCTGGCAACCGAAGAACTATGATGAAAAATTTGAAGGGCCGATGCGAATGCGTCATGCGCTGACCAAATCAAAAAATATGGTTTCGATTCGTATTTTGCAATCCATCACGCCGCAATATGCGCAGGACTACATCACCAAGTTTGGGTTTGATGCCGCCAGGCATCCGCCTTATTTAACCATGGCCCTGGGAGCCGGATCCGTCACACCGTTGCAGATGTTGGCCGGTTACTCGATATTTGCCAATGGTGGTTTCCGTGTTGCGCCTTACTTTATTCAGCGCATCGAAGATGCCCATGGCACCGTGCTTATCAAAGCGGAGCCGCTTGTAGCCGGTGAAGGCGCAGATCGGGTAATCGATGTACGCAATGCTTTCACCATGGTCAGCATGATGCAGGATGTTGTGAGGCACGGCACCGCAACCCGGGCTATGCAGCTCGGCCGCCAGGATTTGGCGGGTAAAACTGGAACCACCAGCGACTCCATCGATGCTTGGTTTTGCGGTTTTCAACCTACCCTGGTTGGAATCTCATGGATGGGGTTCGACAAGCCGCGCAGTTTGGGCGACAAGGAAACTGGCGGCGGTGCGGCATTGCCGATTTGGATCAGCTACATGGAAAAGATACTCAAAGATGTGCCGGAAGCAACTTACGCCATGCCGGACAATATGACTGTCATGCGCATCAGCGAGGATGGATATCATGACAAAAATGGCCATCTGGTCGAGTATTTCTATCAGGAGAATATTCCGCCCGAGCAAGTTGCACCCGCACACAGTGAAGGAACCAAACCTGCGGACACCATCCCTGCGGATACCATCAAAGACCAGTTGCTCTGATAACTGATATGACCAAAGAACAGGCCACGGGGAATCATCTTTACAGGCGCGATCTGATGCGCGAGCAGCTGGCGCATCAAGCCGCAAAATTAATGGCCGAGGATGGTATCACCGATCATGCATTAGCCAAACGCAAAGCCGCACGACAATTGGGCGCGTCGGATACACACCACTTGCCAAGCAATGGGGAAATAGATACCGCATTACGCAGCTTTCGCCAGATATTTCAACATGCGACACACCCCGAAATTTTGCGTCAGCTACG
This sequence comes from uncultured Nitrosomonadales bacterium, assembly GCA_903934275.1. GTDB lineage: Bacteria > Pseudomonadota > Gammaproteobacteria > Burkholderiales > Gallionellaceae > Gallionella. Next base: position 687 of record CAIZNF010000154.1, on the reverse strand, counting down.
CGAAGAAGCGTTGGCCACCATGCGTCTGCTGGCCGAGTTTCGTCCTTACCTGACAGGCTCGGTATTGAGCGGCACGGCGGGAGAGCAATCAGACATTAACTTGCTGCTGTTCAGCGATGATGAAAAGGCCGTGCTGTTATTTTTGCTCAAACACAACTTCGCTTTTGAGGATGGGGAATGGAAAGTTCATTTTGGCGGGCGCGATGAGACAGTGCCGAGCTATACATTGACCGGTGAGTCCGGTGTGCAAACACATCTCGTGCTGCTTCCTGAAAATGCACGCTTCAACGGGGGGCGCAAACCGGAAACACATGCGGACATCGCCGCATTGGAGGCGTTGTTGAGTTTGCGTGGGCAACCAACCATTGAGAGCCCTTAATCCTAGAAACGGCAGTTCAATCCGCAGATTACGCAGATTAACGCAGATTTTCATGCAGTTATCAATGATTGCAGCATCACCCAAAAGGTGGGTACGCTAAACGGGGCAATTCTTTGTTTAATCTGCGGAAATCTGCGTAATCTGCGGACAACTGCTTTTTGTAGGTTAATGACTTTTCAGGCAGTTGCTGCGTTTTTTAGTCTCTAACGGTAAAACAAACGACAACAAATTGTTGCTTGTGGATAATAAACTGTCATTCCGAACGAAGTGAGGAATCTTGATTTTCATTCCATGCCAAAAACGTCAAG
>CAIZNF010000153.1 GCA_903934275.1 uncultured Nitrosomonadales bacterium | reverse complement strand
CCCCTCGCAAAGCCTCCAAACCTACCTTCGCCTTGAAATCAGGTGTGTGTACCTTACGCTGTTTCGCTTCGCTCATTTCGCCTCATCCCTTATGACAGCGCACAGCTTAAACTACTGTCTTGAAAACCGGGTCCACTATAGATGTCGCAATCACTCTGCGTGTCAACGCCCGAGGAAACTATCCACACTTCAGCGCTTACCTTCAGGCGTTTTCACTGGCCGGCTGGTCGATCACCAATGTCGCTTTGCTTGGTACGTTGGCTTGTGCTCAGGGAGCAGGCATTGTTGGAGCAAGTGTCTGTTCCGTACCTCAGAGCCCGCATCAACCAACAAACCAAACCGCTAGTCAGGTGCGCATGGTGTGGAATTGGTTATAGCTTACACGAAGTAAAAAGTACGAAGTAAAAAGTACCGGAGTCAAATTGATTTTCTTCGTTCGCAGCATATTGGAGGGGCGAGTGTCGAGAAGGATTTGATTAATTCCGATAAATTGCGCCCAATACACAGGGATGCTTCGCGCCGGTGACCTGCGGCAGGTTGGCAGGTTTCCCGCGCAGGGTTTGCTGTGCCAGCCAGGCGAAGGCGATGGCTTCCAGATAATCGCTGTCCACGCCGAGGGCATCGGTGGTTTGCACGCTGCTGCCAGGCAGCAGGCCAATCAGGCAGTTGCACAGAGCTTGGTTGCGCGCGCCGCCGCCGCACAAATAAATTTCCGTTGATCCGGCACAATGCTTCTGGATGGCTTGTGCGATGGTTCTGCAAGTCAGTTCCAGCAGGGTAGCCTGCACATCTTCCACCCGTTCGTTGCCTTGTAATTTATCTTGCAGCCACGCCATGTTGAACAAGTCGCGGCCAGTGCTCTTGGGTGGCGGTAGTGCAAAAAAAGATTCGTCGAGCATTTGCTCCAGCAATGCGGGCAACGCCTGGCCGGATACTGCCCATGTGCCGTTATCGTCGTAGGGTTTGCCGAGGTGCCGCATACACCACGCATCCATCAGCAAGTTGCCGGGGCCACAATCGAAGCCGGAGGTGGCGGTATCCGGCGACAAGTTGGTCAGATTGCTGATGCCGCCGATGTTGACAATGACGCGATGGATGCCGGGATGTCGTAGCGCGTAGTCATGAAGCGCGGGAACCAGCGGTGCGCCTTGTCCTCCGGCGGCAATGTCGCGGCTGCGAAAGTCGCTGACCACGGTGATACCGGTCAATTCGGCGAGCAGTGCGGCGTTGCCGATTTGCAGGGTATAGCCTTGTTCTGGGCAGTGCCGAATGGTCTGGCCGTGGCAGCCGATGGCTTCAATTTTTGCGTTTGACGTAGTTGCATTGTCGAGCAGTGTGTTGACCGCTACAGCATATAGTCTGGCCAGTCGATTGCCGGTCAGCTGTGCATGGTGCAGTTCGTTATGGTCGGGAAGATGCAGCGCCAGCAAGTCACTTTTCAGTGTATCGTCAAAAGGCAGGTAGTATTTGGCGAGTAGTCGGGGTTGCGTTTGACCCAAATCGACGAGGGCTGCATCAATGCCGTCCAGGCTGGTTCCAGACATCAACCCGATATAGAGCTCAGGCTGTTGCATGAGATAGTTAGTCGAGTTTGGCGAGGTTGGTGTTGCGCAGTTGATTCAAACGCGCCACGAAGTTGTCGGCAAGCGATTGAAATGCGACTTTGTCGGCGGTGCCGACAGGTTGCGCATTAGGCAGCGCAACACGCATCGGGTCGCGTTGCTGTCCATCAATCTTGAATTCGTAGTGCAGATGCGGGCCATTGGTCAAACCGGTCATGCCGACATAGCCGATCACGTCACCCTGTTTCACGCGTTGGCCGCTGTGCAGCCCCTTGGCAAAGTGCGACAAATGGCCATATACGGTGGTGAAATGGCTCTGGTGATTGATCATGATAAAGTTGCCATATCCCCCTTGCTTGCCGAAAGACGAAACGGCACCGTCCGAAGTTGCTCTGACTTTGGTGCCGATCTGGGCGGCAAAGTCCACACCTTTGTGTGAGCGCCATTTTTGCAACATCGGATGAAAACGCGAATTGCTAAAGCCGGAACTTACGCGCGAAAATTCAATGGGGGAACGCAGGAATGCCTTGCGTACGCTCTGGCCTTCCGGGGTATAGTAATCGCCTTGCGGCGCATTTCCCTGAAAATGCACTGCGCGGTAAATCTGGCGCTGGTTGATGAATTCGGCGGCTTGGATGCGTCCGGTTTGCACCAACTCGCCGTTGCTATAAGTCATTTCATACACTACAGTGAATTTGTCGCCCTTGCGCAAATCGTGATGAAAATCGATGTCGCCACCGAAAATCTCGGATAGTTGGTTGGTGGCAGCTTCCGGCATTCCGGCCGCGTCAGTTGCCGCGTACAGGCTGGTTTTGATTTCACCGGTGCGTACAAACAGGCGTTTTTCAAGTTGTGCGGGCAGTATGCGGGTTTTGTAACCATCGTCCTGTTTGTCCACGACGATTTGCGCGCCGTTATCGCCCAGATAGCGCAACGAAACAAGCCCGCCTGCGGCATCGATTTCAGCTTGCACTTCTTTGCCAACCGACAACTTGCGGAAGTATTCCGCTTCTGCGGTATTGCGCAAATAGTTGCTGGCGGCGGCATCTTCAACATTCAGGCGGCGCAACAATTCAGCCGCAGTGTCGCCGCGCTGCACGCGTTCGTTGCGCCAGAAGTTGGCGGCGACGGTAACGCTGGGGGCGACCTTGGGTAATGTGATTTGTTCGATGGTGATTTTGGTTGAGTCCAAACCAAGATCGCTTTGCGGCACCAGCCCGAAGGCTGTTATTACGCCCAGCAATGGCAGGGTGGATAGAGCGACAAACCAGCGCAGCTTTTTTTTGCTTCCTGGTATTTTGCGTTCTTGGTCAGACAGGTTTTGAGTTAACATTCGCGACTCCTTGAGTTGCTTTGTCTTGCTATTGCAACGTGCAGCGCCTTCGACTGGTGCGCACTTTACCAGAAAGAAGCCTCCTCTCAAAGGCCGAATTGATGGGCGGCAGGCAGTTAATTCGAGTGGTAAAACACAGCTGACGAGTGGTTGTAACATGGTAGCGAACGGCAACCTGGCCTTTTTTAACTTGAATCGATAACGAATATGACCGAAATGATTACCCCGAAAAAAACACAGCCCGACGCGATGGATATAATCAAGCGCGGAGCACATGAATTGCTGCTTGAAGAAGAGCTGAAACGAAAACTCGCCCTGGGTCGCCCGTTGCGCGTCAAGGCGGGCTTCGATCCGACCGCGCCGGATTTACATATTGGGCATACCGTGCTGCTCAATAAAATGCGCCAGTTGCAGTGTCTGGGCCATGACGTGCTGTTCCTGATTGGCGACTTCACCGGCATGATTGGAGACCCCACCGGTAAAAATACTACCCGCCCGCCGTTGACGCGCGAACAAGTGCGGGAAAACGCCCAGTCCTATCGCGACCAAGTACTCAAGGTGCTCGACCCTGACAAGACCGAGATCGTGTTCAACTCCACCTGGATGGACAAGTTCAGTGCGGCAGATTTGATCAAACTTGCATCCACTCACACCGTGGCGCGCATGCTGGAGCGCGACGATTTCGGCAAGCGTTACAAAAGCAACCAACCCATTGCCATCCATGAATTCATCTACCCGCTGGTGCAGGGCTATGACTCCGTGGTACTCAAGGCGGATATTGAGCTGGGCGGTACCGACCAGAAATTCAATTTGCTGATGGGGCGCGAGCTGCAAAAACATTATGGGCAACCGCCGCAGTGCGTGCTCACCATGCCGCTGCTGGAGGGGTTAGACGGTGTGAATAAAATGTCCAAATCATTGGGTAATTACGTCGGCATCACCGATGCGCCGCAGGACATGTTCGGCAAGCTGATGTCTATTTCCGATACGCTGATGTGGCGCTATCTGGAATTGCTGTCGTTCCGCAGCATGAGTGAAATTACCGGCTGGCGCACAGAGATAGAACAGGGCCGCAACCCGCGCGACATCAAGGTATTGCTGGCGCAAGAAATCGTGGCACGCTTCCATTCCAAACAAGCCGCCGAGGCCGCGCTGGCGGAATTCGAAGCTCGCTTCCGTCAGGGTGTGCTGCCGGATGACATGCCGGAAATCAACGTCGCCAGCACGGATGGCCACATCGGCATCGCCCAACTGCTCAAACAAGCCGGACTGGTTCCCAGCACCTCGGAAGCCTTGCGCATGATCGAACAGGGCGGGGTTAAACTCGACGGCGAAAAAATCAGCGACAAAGCCCTGCAACTCAAGGCGGGCGCAGTTGTCGTCGCACAAGTCGGCAAGCGCAAGTTCGGGCGGGTCAGCGTTAGCTGATTGCGAATATTCAAGATGGGTGAACCGAAAGGCATATTGACGCTGACCGGCTTGTTCAGCCAGTGGATGCGGGTCTTGCGGAAGATGATGTCCAGGCCGTGATCGTCAAGCTGTACGTTTTTTTCTTTATTGGTTGAATCAGATTGCAGCATTAACACCGAACACTGATTTGTCTGCATCGGCGGCTTGCAGGGCGTTCCGCTCTAGGAACTTTTCAGTTTTGCCATCTGCCTGTCATGCAGGCGCGACAGCGTCAGCATGGCTGCTGTTGCGCCTATCAGCGCGAAAAACATATCCGCCTGCGTATCCCACTCATCGCCTTGCGTGCCGAGAAACTCGTCCGCCCCCTGGCCCATGATCAGCGCCGCCCACCATTCGATCAATTCATAGAGTGAGCTGACCATCATCACGACGCATATCGATAGGAATGCGGTCATCCTGCGGCTGGTCAGGTAGCCGCCGCGCCACAGGATTTCGCGCGCCACGATAAACGGCACAAGCCCTTGCGCAAAGTGCCCGATCTTGTCGTAAGGGTTGCGGCTGAGCGCCAGCGCATCCTGCACCCAGAAACCCAGCGGCACTCGCGCGTAAGTATAGGTTCCGCCACCAATCAGAATCACCGCGTGAATGAAAATCAGGACATACAGCAACGTGGTCAGCGGAAAGTGGCGGTAGGTCGCCGCCATCACCGGCAACGCGATCAAAACCGGCGTGACTTCGAGAAACCAGGTCGGGTAGTCATAGGGGTGTATCGCTGAGGCCAGCAGGATAATGATCAGCAGGCCGGCAGCGGCAATGAGCATATTTTGACGTTGCATGATTGCTCCTAGCAGCCTGTCCGGCTTCACGTTAGCTCACTAACAACTCGGGTTTCTCGGGCTCATTTGATCACGTTTTCATAAAAAATATTTTCGGATTTTCAT
>CAIZNF010000152.1 GCA_903934275.1 uncultured Nitrosomonadales bacterium | reverse complement strand
GTTGGGCACGCTGCGCTTTGCCCAACCTACGCACTGTACGACCACTCTCAAAACGCCACCGACAAATTAACATGCACGCGCCAGTCGCCCACTTTCTGCAACGGGTCGGCATCGTCATTGATGATGCGCGCCGCGTCCAAGCGCAGCGATAACAGCTCGCCGTAACCGGCTCGCAGACCGAGACCCGCGCCGGAAATCGAAGACCTCGTGCCGTCGGTGGCGCGCGCCTCGCCCGTATCGAAGAAGGCCAGTGCCTGTATTTTGAAATCGCCCTTGCCGAAATCCGGGGTATAGCCTTCCAGGTTCCAGCCCCTGCCCGATTCGCCGCCCGCGCTGCCTTCCGAAAAACCGCGCACCCCGTTGCTTCCGCCCAGACGCATCTGCTCGCCCGATACCAGAGTGTCGGGGCTGTACTGCCCGTTTAACATCACGCGAATTTTCCAATCATCGCCGACCGCTTGCTGGTAGCTCGCGCCGTAGCGCGCCACTTTGTAGTGTGCGCTGGCGAGCGGGTTGAGGGCCGCGAAATCCGCCACCGTCCCCTGGTGTGCTCCCGGCAGGTTGGCGGAATACGAGGCGTTGAAACCGAGGTCGCTCTTGTCCAGCCGCCCCTGCGCGAAATAGGCGAGGCTCAGCGGCCTGACCACGATTGCGGGTGTGAAGATAGCACCGTTGAATAAGGTATCGTTGAATTTCCGCCAATCCAGCCCGAACACCAGGCGCGGCTCGAAGCTGCCCATCTTATCCAGGGAGTGGGTGTAGCGCGTGGCGAACGTGAGCCCGCCGCCCTTCACCGCGTCCAAGCCCCCGCCCAATATCGAATTCACGTTGGAGTAGCCCGCGCTAAAGTCCACGCTGTCGCCCTGCCCGTAAAGCGGTATTCTGTAACCGCCGCTCAGCACCCGCACGCGGTCCGGGTGTCTCGGCGAGGTCTGGTATTGCAGGTTGCCCACATGGTCCGCGCCGAACAGGTTGGCGTGGCGGTAGGAAACACCGATGCGCTCGCGCCCCGTTTCGGCTGTGCCGGTGTTATCCATCGCCACGATCCACTGCGATGGCTGGCTATCGGTGACGATGATGTTCGCGTCCACCAGCTCATCCTTCTCGCCCGCCTTCATCACCACGCTCAACTGGCGTGACGGAATTTCGTTGGCAAATTTCAGTTCGCGCGCGATCTGCTTCGATCTGGGCACGCCGCCGCTGACCAGCGAGGGCAGCGCGTTCAGCACGTTCGCCTCCGTGACGAAGCGGTTGTCTTTCACCGTCACCTTGCCGAAGCGGCTCTCTATCACCGCAAAACGCACCGTGCCTTTTTCCAGCTCCTGCTCCGGCAACGACACCCGCACCGCCGAGAAGCCGCGCGCGGAATAAGTTTCTTCGACCGCCTCCAGTGCGCGCTGCACATCGGAAAAGTCCTTATCCTTGCCGGTGAACGGTTTCACCGCCGCGTCGATCTCGTCTTGGGTCAGCAAGGTCGCGCCTTCCAGCGTGAAGCCGGTGATGTCGAAACGCAATGACGCGGGTTCGGTTGTGGCTTGAGCTGTGGTTTGAGCTGCGGCCTCGGTTTTGGGCGCGGCAGCAGCAGTAACTTCCTGCGCGGCTGGCTGGTCAGGCTGTATGCCAGCCTCTGCCTGAGCCTCTGCCGGGACATCCGCCACATCAACAACAGCCCTGCCGACGCGCTCTCCGGCAATCAGCCAATGATCGAACCGCTTGACCATCTGTAGCGTTTTCTCTGTTTTGTCGCGGTAGCCATCGGAGCGATAACCCTGCGTAAACGAGACCGTGGCATGGCTCTCGTCGCCCACGCTGACGCTGATATCGCTCAACGCAACTTCGATGATTTTGGATTTGCCGATACGATCACGGCGCTGCCTTTTCCAAACAGCGCGGCTCATATCGTCCGGCTTGAAATCGGCCGCATATGCGGCCAGATAGCCGCGAGTGTTTTTGGCAGACCATGCCTCCGCCCACCCATGTACGCTCTTCAACACGTCTATTTTTGGGTCGGTGGCCTCGGGAGCAACTTTGCCCGCAGCTTCAATCTCGGCTTGCGCCGACAACGTCGCGCCCCCCGCATCAGGGGCGGCAACATCATCTTGCGCGAACAGCATCTGTGGTGTCATACAAAAAACTCCAAGCAGAAAAATAATTCGTATCCTGTATCCGATAACTTGTCTCATGGTTCCTGTTTCTACTCCGTCATTCCCGCGCAGGCGGGAATCCAGCTAATTAAAAATCCCACCGCGAAGCGGGACAACACCCAAAACACAGCTTTGTCCGCTTCGCGAGATGTTTGTCTCGCTGGATTCCCGCCTGCCCCCCGTTTTCACGAGGGTGACAGGGAATGACGGCAATTAATGCAGCGGCACATTTCGCTTCAACGCTGCCGAGCGCGCCGACACGCGATCCAGCAGCTTGCGCATGTTGCCCAGCGAGGCCAGATGCAAATAAACCATGCCCAGCGCACCGCTGCGAAACAACTGCGGCAATTTCGCATCTTCGATCTGCCCGAACTTTGCTTCGTCGATCAAATAGAAATCATTGAGCTGAAAAGTCTCACCGGCGGGCGTATCGAAACGCGCGCCTTGCTGCACGAACAAGCCCAACTCATCGAGCTGCCGGGCAACCAATTCTGTACGCGCAAATTCCTGCTGGAAGTTTTGCAAAAACTGCATCACCTCGTTCATGCGCGGCTGCATCTTGCCTTTCGCGTCGATCAGCAACTCACCGTGTTGTGCGTTCAGCGCGGCGCAACCCTCGTCGATGCACACCACCAACTGCCCCCGCTCACCACCCTCGGCCATCACGAACGGATAACGCCGCACGAAAGCGGGAATGTAGCGCGCATCCCATTTCCCGCTTTCATCGACAAACAGATTTTCCCCATCGCGCACACCCAACAGCGCGGCCGGGCGCAACTGCTTATCCTGCCCGCGAATAAACACGATGGGGTATTCCCGCCCCGCTTCGGCAAACTCGACACCCGCCAGCAACACCGCAGTGGTATCCCGCGCGAAGGCAAAATTGACTTCATCGGTGGCAAATTTCAAATTGCGATGCACCTCGGAATTCAGTGCGACAACTTTTTTATAAAAAGCAAATGCGGTCATGTTTGTTTCCGTAAATTAAAGTAACCGTAGGTTGGGCAAAGCGTAGCGTGCCCAACATTAAAAATG
>CAIZNF010000151.1 GCA_903934275.1 uncultured Nitrosomonadales bacterium | reverse complement strand
TCACCTTGCCCACCCCGCCCGCATCACCGCCGACCAACACCGCAATCGACAACATGGCTACCATGATGACGGTCATTTGCACGAAATCGAGCAAAGCCACCGACCACATCCCGCCGAACATCGTGTAGGCAAGCACGATGGATAAGCCGATGATCATGCCGGTTTGCTGGTCAATGGCACCGCCGCTGACCACGTTGAATACCAGTCCCAATGCCGTTACCTGCGCCGCCACCCAGCCCAGATAGGAAATCATGATGCACAGCGTCATAATCAATTCCACCAACGGGCTGTAGCGCGCGCGATAAAAATCGCCGATGGTGAGCAGGTTCATGCGATACAGTAGCGGCGCAAAAAACAGCCCGGCGATGATCAGGCACATGCTGGCACCAAACGGATCGGCCACCACGCCGCCCAGGCCGTCCTTCACGAAAGTAGCGGAAATCCCCAGCACGGTTTCGGCACCGAACCAAGTGGCGAACACCGTGGCGGTGACAATAGGCATTGGCAGGTTACGCCCTGCCACCACGAAGTCCCTGGAATTATGCACGCGCGTCGAAGCATAGATGCCGATGCTTACAGATAGCAGCAAATACAGGATGACGAACCCGATCAGCACGATAGATGCTCACTTGAAAGTTGCAATAAGGCGAATTTTAGCAGCGAGAAAACCAGTTTGGAAATTAAAAACCGTTTGGAGAAAAAAAAGGCCACCCGAACGGTGGCCTCTCATTCCAGTTCTATTTCAAAACGTCAACACCCACGTAGAGTGCATTCCATGCGCTATTGCCGTTGGTACATGAAACGCACCCTAAAATAATTTCTATTGATTAGAAAATCGGATTACAACTCCTTGGCATGATCGGACAGATACTTCGCCACGCCTTCGGTCGACGCATTCATGCCCGCCTTGCCCTTGCTCCAGCCGGCCGGACAAACTTCGCCATGCTCCTCGTGGAACTGCAATGCGTCCACCATGCGCAGCATTTCGTCGATGTTGCGTCCAAGCGGCAAATCGTTCACCACCTGATGGCGCACCATGCCGGCACGGTCGATCAGAAATGAGCCCCGGTAAGCCACGCCACCAGCCGCTTCCACGTCATAAGCCTTGCATATTTCGTGCTTGATGTCCGCCACCAGCGGGTAGCGCACCTGGCCGATGCCGCCGCTATTTATCGGCGTATTCTTCCAGGCGAAGTGAGAAAACTGCGAGTCGATCGAAACACCGATCACTTCGACATTGCGCTTCTTGAATTCGTCCAGGCGATGATCAAATGCAATCAACTCGGAAGGACAGACAAAAGTAAAATCCAGCGGGTAAAAAAATATAACCGCATATTTATCCGCAATATAATTTTTCAGATTAAAATTTCCGTTGATTTCGTTATTGCCCATTACAGCAACTGCGTTGAAATCGGGTGCAGCTTTGCCGACGAGAACAGCCATGATTGTCTCCTTTGAATTGTTAGTGCTGGATAGCGCAATTTAGACTTTTACCGGCGCTGCGTCAACCTCCTTGAGCACCTCCTTCAGTCTCATACTTCGATACAACTTTGCACACCCTACGTTTGTCGAATCTCTCCCTGCAACATGTCGAAAAATATCAGCCTGAGTAGGATGTTGTCGCCAGTTATGACCAACAATCGCTTCATAGCGATGTGAATTTTATGCCAGTGGCAGCCCTATGGCAGGCCGTTGGTTAGTCTTGTGTCGCGAAGCGATCAAGGGATGCAGTACAAGGCAAAAGCGGGCGTTCAATAATTTTATCCCTAGCGGTCACCCGGCTCGTCATTAACCTGCTACCACTGGAGGCGAAAAACTTAATGTGGTTATCTAAAAACGGCATTTCATCCGCAGATTACGCAGATTAACGCAGATTTTCAGTCAGTTGCGGATATGTGCCCAATCACCCAATAGGTGGGTCGGCAGCTCAGTATTGCTTGTTGTTTAATCGGCGAAAATCTGTGTAATCTGCGGACAACTGCTTTTCTAGGGTTATGGCTTTTGCCCCGTGTTTGATGCTGACTGTCAATGTACCGATTAGCCAACCAGCCCCGGCACTGTGACTTGGAACCTGGTTCCCAAACCCAGTTGGCTTTCCACTTGTACCGAGCCACCGATACTTTCAACCAGACGTTCGACAATGGTCAGCCCCAACCCCGAACCTTCCGAACAGAGTTTTTTCGCGCTTTCCAGCCGCACATAGGGCTGAAAAACTCTGCTGAGGTATTTCTCTTCGATGCCGATACCGGTGTCGCTTACTTCCACCATAGCGCAGTCCGGCGACTCCGCGCTGGTGCTCGCCGCGATGGTTACGCTACCCTGTTCGGTATATTTCAGCGCATTGCTGACAAGATTCGAAACGATCTGACGGAGACGCGCTTCGTCCGTATCAATAAGCAGGGAATGCCCGCCTTCTGTTCCGCGTATATCAACCGCCAACTGCAAACCATGGCTCTCCGCCTGCGGCAGCCACTCATCCCGTATATCGTTGAGCAATTGCGCCAGATCAAATTGGTTTTTTTGGACTTTTAACGCCGGGTCTTCGAGCCTCGTGAGTTCGTTGATATCGCTGAGGTAGGTCTGCAACTGCGTCGCCGCTTTCTGAAGGCGTGCGACGGATCGCCGCTCGGCTGGCTCTTTCAGTTTGAGATCGAGCAGTGTTAGCGCCGATTGAATATTGACCTAGCAGCCTGTCCGGCTTCACGTTAGCTCACTAACAACTCGGGTTTCTCGGGCTCATTTGATCACGTTTTCATAAAAAATATTTTCGGATTTTCAT
>CAIZNF010000150.1 GCA_903934275.1 uncultured Nitrosomonadales bacterium | reverse complement strand
CAACAGGTGACCCGGTGTCCAGTCAAACCCGTCAAGATAAGCAGACCTGAGCGTTGCATGGATACTCTCGCGCGTCCTGATTGCTTCCTCTACCTCTGTTGGTGCAAACGGCGAAAGCGGCAAGGAAACAGAAATGACACATCTGAAATCCCTGAGCAGGTAGGTGTTGTTTGCCAGCAGAGATTTGCCTGTGCCGCTCTGGTAATACTTGTTGCGACGCTCTGCAATACCAATGAGCTCTTCGTTTTTGATCAACGCCGTCTGGGCTTGAAGCGTCCGGCTGATGTCGGGGCTGGCGTAGAGCGATACCTGAATGCCTGTTTTTGCCGGGCATGAAATGAACAGGCTGGCCAGTATCTTTTCCATCTCGTCCGTCGCACCCGTCTGAGGTGCTATCTCGATGGCGAAACCGATAGAAAACTGTTCGGTTGCCCCAAACCCGCCCTGATCGAGGACAAACATGCGTTCGTCAGGCAGCCATCCGACGTAGGGCAGTATGCCGGTCAGTCGCGGCATGGCAACAAAACGCTCGATCAGGCTGCGCGGCAAGGCATCCGGCCGGCTGTATCGCTCGTGAAAGAATGCGCGCTTGAGTGTGGCGGCGAATGACATGCTAGTTTGCGGTTTGTGGTTGCTGGGGTTGAGGCAGCTGGTATTGCGGCTGCGCGGGCTTCGATTCCGGTTGTTGCACTTGCTTTGCGACTGGCATCAATACGCGGTATTGCTCGGCGATTTTTTTCCTGCTGTGGGCGACCTGCCAGTGGCCAGGGTCTGCAACGGCGTACAGGAATGACTGGTCGTGCAGTACCTTTCTGCTGTCTTCCCAGGGCGCAATCCACACACGCAGGACTGTTGGCTCGCTCAACAGGGGCGCTCCGGTTGCGGGTGCTTCACCCACGACTGTGCTTTTTCCCTGATCTTTTTTGCCATAAACGGTGGCTGGTCTGGAGGTCGAATCAGGCAGATTGTCCGCCACCGCGTTGGCATAGACCCCAGACAGGGAGGAACAGCCAATGCCTGGCGGCGCTTTGCAGGAGAACGATTTCTGGGCATCAAGACCAATCATGCTGCATCCGGTCAGCCAGATGCAGGCCAGCAGTATGGTTGCGATGGAGGAGCGCATCAGTTGCCTCCTTTTCCGGTTAGCCATTTTTCAATCTTCTCAACCGGTGCCGCTCCGGGCAGTACGCGACCGTCAGGCGCCACCAGTGTAGGCGTGCCGTTGAAATTGAGCTTTTGTCCAAGCTGAACATTGCGGTCTATCGGGCTGTCGCAGTTCTTGCCGGTCGCCGGAGGTTTGTCGTGCAGCATGTAGTCGCGCCATGCGGCTGACTTGTCGGTGGAGCACCATATCAATTTTGCTTTTTTCGATGCATCAGGGTGTAGTCCATCCAGCGGGAACAGGAAGGTGTAGATCGTCACGTTGTCCATCTTGATCAGCTCCTGCTCCAGCGTCTTGCAATAAGGGCAGTCCGGATCGGAAAAAACCGCCAGGATTCGGCTTCCATCCCCTCGCACAGTCCTGATGGCATCCTTGAGTGGCAACTCGGCGAAATTTACCACGTTCAATTCGTCGAGGCGTTGTGCCGTCAGGTCTTGCTGGGTCTTCATGTCGAAGATGTGGCCAAATATGAAAAATCGCCCGTCGCTGTTCGTGTAGCCAATGTTCTTGCCCATATCGACTTCAAAAAGCCCGCCTATTCCCGTTTTGCGCACACCGGTAATCTGCGTTGCCGGATAGAGACCGTGCAACATTTTTTCCAGGGCAATCTCTTCGCCGTCAGCGGCATACACGGTCGTGACACAGACAGCAGCAGCGGCCACCCCAATAACGAAACTCTTGAACTTCATGTGCTCTCCTTGTATCAATTGGTCATTCAGACGGATCGAGGGGTTTATCAAGTGCTTTTCTGCCGCGTATCCAGATGTCGCTGTATGTCCCCTCCTGTCCAGCATCAAGGCCATCCCCAAACGCAAAGCCCTTGGTGAATACAACCTCGACCGTTCGCCCGGCATCAATTTCAATCACCGGGAACAATTTTTCGGCGAGGTCGATGTAATACTGACTGAGCCTGTCGAGTGTTTTGCCCACTCCGGAGCTGATCCCGTTCTTGAATTGCTGCCCCTGGTTGACTGTCGAGGTTGAACCGAGCGGGCTGATGGATTGTGTGGTCGCGCTATTCTGAAAGGCTTGCCCAATCCCTGAACCGATACCGGCGAGCAATGCGTTGGCCAGTATCTGGCCTTGCTTGCTGATGAGCCTGCCCCGCATCCCGGCTTTCCCGTCTTCGCCAACCACGTAACCCTTGACTGCCATATCCACTGCCCTGCCATCGCGGCGCACACACGACAAATTTTCAAGCCGGGCAAACGCCCGCTCGGAACTGATATCGCCATGACTTGAGGCGAGGATGAAGCATTCCTTGATTTCAAACCGGTAGCGGTTAGGCAGGAATGCATTGTCCTGGGTGCGCATCAGAATCGGGTGGGGGTTGGTTTGCGCCTGCCCGCCCGTCGGTGCGTCGAGGCCACCCAGAAGGGCGACGCGCACGAACGATCCGGCTGGCACGTAACCCGTCTTTGTGTCCGCTGGTGTCGAGTCCTGCTTCGCCTCCTGGGTGCTGCCAACCTCAAAAGATGCAATCCCTCTATCTTGTTGTGGTGCTGGCACGGACGGATCAGGCTTGTCTGTTGGAGGCGTCAATCCAGACAACGGTTGCAATGGTGCTGCTGGAGGCATTGGCGGGAGCGGCGGCAGAATTGATTGTTGCTGTATCCCTGCCGATGATACGGCTGAAGCCTTCTCCCCCATTTCTGTCATCTGCTGTTTCAACTCCTTGATGACATCATCCATCTGCTTCATTTGCGCGGCGGATTGCGTCATCCAGACATCTTTTGGGTCAACCGATGATCCGGGTGCTAGGATGTTGGTGGGTTGTTGTTGGGTTGCCGGTGTGGGCAGGACTGCAGGCTGGCTATCCCAAAGGGCAACGCTACCCGCCACCAGGCCCATGAATACCGTCCCGGCTCCGCCGAGCATGATGTACTGGCGGGTTCTGGGTGTCAGGCTGGCGAGCTTCTCTGATAGTCTGGACATCACTCGCCCTCGCTGAGGACGAATACTGCTGTTGAATCTCCGGCTTCCAGCACCAGTTTTTCAATCGACACGGCCTGTACGCCGTCGCGATATAAATCGCGCTCATCCATGACTACCTGCCTGTCAGAGGTGTTTGTCAGCAGGTACGCCTCCCCCCGCAAATCTCTCAGATCAAGTGTCCTGACCAGCTCGAATTTGACGCCTTTCCACAATGGAACAAGTTCGCTCTTCGGGTCGCCTTCTCCATCATGGAGCGCCAGGATGGCGCTCAGCATTTCTTCGTTTCGCGGCTCATTATTGATATTGCCGACTTTGCGGACATGGCCTTTACTGCCCCGAATGATGATCGTCTCTGCCGGGATGTCTTCTACCTTCAACAGCAGCTTGTAGTGCTGGCCATTGTCATCGGTAATGAAGATGCTCATCAGCGGTTTGTCGGTGGTTGGTTTTAGCCATGCCACCCCTGTATCCTGCTCTGGCGTTACCGTAAACATGCCTTCTGTCCCATGGATGCGCCTGATCTTGCGACCGTCCACCTTGAACAGGTTAGGCTCATTGCGAGATACCGTAGCAGTTGTTGATTCGGTGGGCGACGACTGAAACAGAATCTGTGCCGCCCCAGCCTGAAAGCTACTTCCCAGCAGTGCCAGTACCAAACATATCCTGTTCGCTTGTTTCCTTGAATTCGCTGACATAGAGTCTCCCGTTCAGATATTTGAAGCCGACAACAAACACCGTGCGCCTGGCGCTTACGCGCTTGTCTCCCACGAAGGTGTCCAGTTCGCCGACAATGGCCACTTTCATCAATTTTTCATCCGTATTCAGCGTTTGCGCCGTAAAGAGCATGGATGCGTTGTTTTTGCTCAAAAAGTCGAGCCGCAATGTCATGTCTGCGGCGATCCGGCCGGTGTCGGATGGCGTTGCGTAATGCAGAAACTGCCGTTTCTGGTATTCCCCTGTAGAGGGGGTTACATTCAATGCCAGTCCCGCGTACCAGTAGGCCATTTGCTCAAGATAGTTTTTGGATACTTCGTTGCCGGATACCCAGAAACTTTTCTCGATTACCGGAGGAACGATGACCGTCTTCTCCATCCCCAGCGTTTTTTGCAGAACCATTCCCTCAACAAGAATGATGAGCAACAGAACGCCTACTGCCAGCCTGAGAAAAGTGATCTCGCTGGATTTATTGCTGCTCGTGGAAATGTATTTATCTGAAATCACGGATCAACCCAAAAAATAGCGTTCGTGTGACAGAGGGGTAATGGCAGTTCTGACAAACATGCTGCTGGGTATCCACCAATAAATCGAGTGGACTGCAAACTTTGCGTGTTTGCCTGCCTTGAGTTTGCCGTACTGCCATGCTGCCGCGCTTCCGCACACAATCCCGCCGATCATCATTCCCAATGCCAGACCAATGCCGATGATCAGTACGGCTATGATGAACTGGTCTATATCCCACAACAGGAATTGCTCCTGCTTGTCCAGTGTGCGCGGGATATAACCAGTCTCGTTCATCGCATTTTCCTCAGATCGTCGCGGTCAGAATGCCGGTGATGATCGTTGGCGTGTATTGCAGGAAAATCGCAAAACCGATACCGACAAGAATGGGAATCGGGTTTGATTTGGCGACAGACATCAGCGCGCCGATGGCAACAGATGCCATTGCGATTGCACGGCCAAGGTAGCCGGTAACAACCCCGTTGATCCAGGTGTACAGAGCCAGGAATTCTGTCCCCGTTGTGCCGGCGAAGGCGAAAGCCGGAATACCGAGCATCGCGAACAGAAGGGCAATGCGCGAAACGATCAATTTATTTCTCATGTTTGGTTCCTTTGGTTAATTGTTGAATGGTTGTTTTGCGGCGGTTGTCGATAATCACTTTTTGGTGAGCTCTCCTTTCGCGGTTGCCTGCCGCACTTTTGCCTGCACGCGGCGCATTTCCTGCAACGCTTTTTCTGTCTGGTCGTATGGTGCCGGGCGGCAGCACCCCCCTTTTGCTTCAACAAGAATCCTGGCATTCACCCCGTGCGATCTCAGCCAGCGCGCCACAAAATGCACACGGCTGAATGCCAGCCTGTCGTTGTAATTTTGTCTGCCGATATCGTCTGTTTCGCCGATCAGTTCGATGGCGACTGCTGCCTGTCTGGCTGCCCTGGTGAGCAAGGCGATGGTTTTGTACCCATCGCGGGTCGGTATGCTCTTGCCGAACTCGAAATACACACTAAAAATGTCGGTGTGCTCGCTGGCTGGCGCTGCGGTGCTGACGGGCGGAGTTATTGGCGGTTCGGATTGCCGGATACTGACCGGTGGAGTTTGCATGACTGCGTAGTCGGCATCATCCAGAACTTTCTCTGTGCGCTTCGGGCAATTTTCCCGGCAGATGCGGAATTTCCCGCCAAGATAACCAATACCCGGATCGACATTGGCGATCCTGTCCAGATGCCCTCCGGATAAGTTATTGCACCCCGCAAGCAGGGTTGAGGAGGCCATCGCCAGGATCAGAACCGCTGCGCGTCGCTTAATCAATTGCCACCTCTTCATTGCGCAGGTTTGCAGCAACTTTTCTGGCGTATGCGGCTGCTTTATCCGGAGATTTTGCGTTGTACGCACCAATGGCGTTCCATCCATACCCCATGCGTTGAAAGTTGTTTGCCAATATCCAGGCCCCGACATGGGTGTTGACACACGAATTGGTCAAGTGATCTCTGGTGATCCCGTATCTGGCAAGGGTCGGCAGCCAGGCAGAGTTGATCTGCATATGTCCAATATCCAGACTTCCGTTTGCGTTCCGGTGGAATGCGGCCGGGTTCCCACCAGACTCTACACGGGAGATTGACTTCAGAATCTGAGCTGAAACCCGATAGCGTTTTGCTGCCTGTTCAAAGCAGGCGCCATCTTCCTGTCCATATGCGACCTGGGCAAACATCACACCGACAATGAGGATTGGTATGTTTTTTCTCATTGCCTGCCCGGCCCAATGATTTTTATGTCTCGCTCCCCGCAATACGGGCAATTATTTGTTTCCCTGAACTCGGTATCGAAAATGTATGTCGCTTTGCATTGCCTGCATCTTCCCCAGGACACCAGTCCGGCCTTTACGTCCCGGATTGCATACCATGCCGCGTTGATGTCAATCTCCATTCCATTTTCGATAAAAAGCTTTCTTGTTTCCCACGCTTGAAGGAACATCTCGGCTGGTGATGCGGTTTGTGGGTTTGCTCTCTTTTCCACGGTTAAATACACAGCCACTATTGTTGATAACAAGAGCGATGTCTGCCCCTGCCTGAGGTAAGCAAACGTATTGACTGGCAACCTTCCGGGGCGTGTAGTGGTTTCGCCGTAAATGTCTTGCCATATCTTGCGCAAGGTTCGCCAGTCGGCACCTGTCATGGCGTGAACAAGCGTAGTGCGCATACCCTCACGAACCAGCGTGGTGGTGGTGATAAGGTTTTTGATGAAGAAGTCGCCGGTGTTCATCAGGCCTGTGACTGCGTGGCGAGAATATTTGTCATGTACGCGCGTCTGGTGGTTTTTCTCTCAACCAGTGCGCGAAATGTCGCATCGTCGAACTTGAACGTGAAACATGGGGCGATCATGTCTTCTGCAAGTGCGTCAATATCGTCAAGCGTCATGCTTTTAATGAGCTCAATTGCTTGCCCTGGTATGCCCGTCAGCAGGTTCGCTTGCTCGTCTGAGGCCAATTGCCTGACCAGATAAAGGTATCTCCTGTTCAGGCCTGCAATGTCCTTGCGTGTGGTTTCGTCCATTCAAACTCTCCCGTAACTTTGTGTCATCAGTCTGGCAAGTGATTCGCGAATGCTCTGCGGTAGTCGGTCCAATTGCGCCTGAGACGGCTGACCGCAATCCGGGCGATTTCTTGCCTGAGCAACTGCCTGTTGCTCATTGGCTTCGCGCCTTTTGCGCTGCTCGGCAATCATCGGGGCTCGTTCCGGTGTGAATGAGCCTGCCGACATGCGCTCCGCCATCCCTCTGACGTAGCCAACGGGGTTCGAGATAGGTTTGGCGAGTTGTGCACCGTGCAGTTCATCAATCAGGGTCTGCCAGTGACCAGGCGACACCCCGCTGCCGGATAGCAACGCTCGGATTGCATCGT
>CAIZNF010000149.1 GCA_903934275.1 uncultured Nitrosomonadales bacterium | reverse complement strand
GTGCATCAAATGTTCCTCATGCGCCACAGCATTTTTTGTATTTCTTGCCACTGCCACATGGACAAGGTTCATTGCGGCCAAATTTTTCAGATTGAGCTGGCTGAGGTGGGTTTAGCGCTTTTTCCAAATCAGAAATGTCTTCCGGTTTATCAGTCTCAAAGCCGATGATATATTGCCAACCATGTAGAGCACATCTTTCTGCAACATACTGCCCTCGTTTCTCGGTTCTCACGCGAACAATTATCGGTTTTTCTTTGGTTCCAAGTTTTGCCATAAGTTAATTTTTCTTTGAAGCATAAATGTGGAGATAAGGGGCTGCACGCTTTTACTCAGCCCCGTTGGGCGCTCCTCGTGGCTGACTTTTCGAAAATCCTGCTTGCAGGATCAACTTTCGCGAGGCGGTTTATTAATAAATGCGGATTGCGACTGTGTCTTCCAGCGCTGCGGCACAAGCACTACGCCCTTCGCTGAGAATAAGCCCCAGTTCACCGAAACTCTCTCCTTCAGAAAGTCTAGCCAAACTCACTTTCTCCTCGCCGCTTTTTCGCCACACATTTATCTTGCCGGAACAGATAACATACATATCTCTGCACTGATCACACTTCAATAAAAGTGTTCTCGCCAGTACGAAATATTGCTTTAGATGAAATATTCAACAGGTCTCGTAAATAATTTGCCCCGAACCCCTTGAAGCATTTTGCCAAAGAAAGTAGCTTGTTAAATATTTCAACATCTGTAGCCATAGTCGTTCCAGAGTTATTTGTGCCTCTTCGGTGTTTAGCTATAGAGAGCCTCTATAAATGCGCTGGAGGCAGAATGAGCCACCCCGCCATCCATAAGCGGGGCTTTTCTGCGTTCACGCTAGGTGAGCTTCAAACCTTCTGTGCCGCTCGATAGGTTTCGATCCGTTACCAGCTTGCTTTCCAGTTTGATGCGCAGGCGCAGGTCGTTGACCGAGTCGGCGTTTTTCAGCGCTTCTTCGTATGAAATCTTTTCGTCTTCATACAAATTGAACAGCGCGCCGTCAAAGGTTTCCATGCCAAGCTCGCGCGATTTAGCCATCACTCCTTTAATCGCATTAACCTCCCCCTTGAAAATCAGATCGGCGATCAGCGGCGAGTTGAGCAAAATTTCGATTGCTGCGGCGCGCCCTTTGCCGTCTTTCTTCGGAATCAGGCGCTGGGAAATAAGCGACTTGACGTTCAGCGACAAGTCCATCAACAACTGCATTCGCCGCTCTTCCGGGAAGAAGTTGATAATACGATCAAGCGCCTGATTGGCGCTGTTGGCGTGCAAAGTAGCCAAACACAGGTGGCCGGTTTCGGCAAAAGCCACGGCATGTTCCATGGTTTCGTGGTCACGGATTTCGCCGATCAAAATCACGTCGGGTGCCTGACGCAGGGTATTCTTCAGCGCGTTATGCCATGACTCGGTATCCACGCCGACCTCGCGGTGCGTGATAATACAGTTGCCGTGGTCATGCACATATTCCACCGGGTCTTCGATGGTGATGATGTGGCCGTAGCTGTTCTTGTTGCGATACCCGATCATCGCGGCCAGCGTGGTGGATTTTCCCGAACCGGTTCCGCCGACCAGAATCACCAGGCCACGCTTGGTCATCACGATGTCCTTGAGCACTTCCGGCAGGCCCATCTCATCGAGGTCTGGAATCTTGGTGGTGATTGTCCGCAGCACCATTCCAACGCGTTGTTGCTGCATGAAAACATTGACGCGAAACCGCCCGATACTGGGCGGGCTGATCGCAAAATTGCATTCATGGGTGGCTTCAAACTCGGCGGCCTGCTTGTCGTTCATGATGCTGCGCGCCAGCTCCTGTGTGTGCTGGTGAGTGAGCACCTGATTGGACATGGGCGTCATTTTTCCGTCCATCTTGAATGCGGGCGGAAAGCCTGACGTGATGAACAAATCGGAAGCTTTCTTGCTGAGCATGCCGCGCAGCAAGTTGTGTATCAGCTCGGTTGCCTGATCTCTTTCCATAATAAAACTCCTGAAGATAGCTGGTGGCTTGTAGCAAAATCAGCTTTGTGGCAGGCTTTTGCTACCCGCTACAAACTACAAGCTGTTAACCCGGAAACATGTCCTTATTCATCGCCTTGCTGCGCGCTTCCGCCGGGGTAATCATGTTCGATTTGACCAGGCCGGCCAGGCATTGATCCAGTGTCTGCATTCCGAGACCTTGGCCCGTTTGAATGGCGGAATACATTTGCGGCACTTTGGCTTCGCGGATCAGGTTGCGGATGGCCGGAGTACAAACCATGATCTCGTGCGCGGCTACCCGTCCCGTTCCATCCTTGGTCTTGAGCAACGCCTGGGAGATCACAGCACGCAGCGATTCAGACAGCATCGCGCGCACCATTTCTTTTTCATCGGCGGGAAACACGTCGATGATACGGTCGATGGTCTTGGCCGCCGAACTGGTGTGCAGTGTGCCAAACACCAGGTGGCCGGTTTCCGCCGCAGACATTGCAAGACGGATGGTTTCCAGGTCGCGCATTTCACCGACCAGAATGATGTCGGGGTCTTCGCGCAAGGCTGAGCGCAGGGCATTCTGGAAAGACAGTGTATCCCGTCCGACTTCGCGCTGGTTAATCAGGCATTTTTTACTTTCATGCACGAACTCAATCGGGTCTTCCACCGTCAGGATGTGGCCCATTTCATTTTCATTGCGGTGGTTGACCATCGCCGCCAGCGTGGTAGATTTGCCGGATCCGGTAGGCCCCGTCACCAGCACCATGCCACGTGGATAATCGGAGATAGTCTCGAAACTCTTCGGTGCTTTGAGATCCGCCAGCGACAATATTTTTGAAGGAATGGTGCGCATTACCGCGCCCGCGCCGCGATTCTGTACGAAAGCATTCACGCGGAAGCGCGCCAGACCCGGAACCTCGAAGGAAAAATCAACCTCCTTGTTTTCCTCGTAAAACTTGCGCTGCTGGTCGTTCATGATGTCATACACCAATCCGTGAACTTCCTTGTGATCCATCGGCGGCAGGTTGATGCGGCGCATGTCGCCATGCACACGAATCATCGGGGGTAGTCCGGCGGAGAGATGCAAGTCGGATGCCTTGTTTTTGACACCAAAGGCAAGCAGTTCGGTGATATCCATTATAATCGTCCCTGTTTGATAATGCGGTTATGAACCGCGCGAAAAGGATTTGTGGCGCATGTGATTATGACAACAATCGCTTCCAACTTGCAAGCCGTGCGCAACGCGATGGCGACAACGGCTGCCGAAATAGGCCGCACACCGGGAGGGGTTGTGTTGCTGGCGGTAAGCAAAACTTTTTCGCCGGCGGCGATACGCGAAGCATATCATGCGGGGCAGATTGCCTTCGGTGAGAGCTATGTGCAGGAAGCCCTGGAGAAGATTGCGGCACTGCATGACCTGCCGCTTGAGTGGCACTTTATCGGGCCGATTCAAAGCAACAAAACGCGGGCTATCGCAGAAAACTTTTCTTGGGTGCATGGCGTGGACAAATTGAAAATTGCCGAACGCCTGTCGGCACAGCGCCCGCAAAATTTGCCGCCGCTCAACGTATGTTTGCAGGTTAATGTGAGCGGTGAAGACAGCAAGAGCGGCGTGGCTCCCGATGAGGTCGATGGGCTGGCCCAAGCTGTGACGCGGTTGCCGCAGCTCAGGTTGCGCGGATTGATGGCGATCCCCGCACCCAGCGATAATGTTGCCGCACAACATCCGCCCTTTGCGCTGTTACGGGAGTTACGAGATAAACTCAATCGGCAAGGCCTGAGTTTGGATACCCTGTCGATGGGTATGTCGCATGATTTTGCAGCGGCCATAGCCGAAGGTGCAACGATAGTGCGCGTCGGCTCGGCGATATTCGGGCAGAGGTAAATTATTCAAGTAATCCGTAGGGTAGGCTACGCACACCATGTCGGGCGTAGCCTGACCTACATTTTGTTCCGGTTTGCGGTTTGTGGAGAAATATATGAACATCTGTTTTATCGGCGGCGGCAATATGGCTGCGGCACTCATTGGTGGTTTGCTGGGCAAGGGCTTTGTTGCCGCGCAAATCAGTGTGGTGGAAATCAACTCGGACAACCGCACGCGCCTGAAACACGATTTTGCGGTGCATGTGGTAGATAATCTCGCTGGAGGCGTATCTGGCAGCGATGTCATCGTGTTCGCGGTCAAGCCGCAACAATTGCGCGAAGTGGCGCAGCAACTTGCTCCCCTGCTCGACAAGCAATTGCTGATCTCCATCGCCGCCGGGGTGCGCGCGGATGACCTGGCGCGCTGGGCTGGCAGCCCGGCAATAGTCCGCGCTATGCCCAACACCCCGGCATTGATCCACAGCGGCATAACCGGCTTGTATGCAACGCCTGCAGTGAATGACGCGCAGCGCGAGCAGGCGCAAAATATTCTGGCGGCAGTGGGTGAAGTTATATGGCTGCAAGGCGAAGCGATGCTGGATGCCGTCACGGCGATTTCGGGCAGCGGCCCGGCTTATATTTTTTATTTCATTGAAGCGCTGCAACAGGCGGCGCTCGAACTGGGTTTGGATGCCGAAGATGCGCATCGGCTGAGCCTGGCAACATTTCTGGGAGCCAGCAAATTGGCCGCTTACAGCGATGAGGATGTCAGTGTGCTGCGCGCGCGTGTCACTTCTAAAAATGGCACCACCGAACGAGCCTTGCTGAGCATGGATGCCAGCCATGTAGCCAAACATATCGCACAAGCAGCGCATGCCGCTGCGGTGCGCGCCAGAGAGATGGGCGACGAACTGGGTAGGGATTGACATGCTCAGTGAAGCGTTGCTGTTCCTGCTCGACATTCTGCTGCAACCGTTTGCGGCGATATTGCTGTTGCGCTTTCACCTGCAATGGCTGCGCGCCCCGCTACGCAATCCCGTCGGCGAATTCATTATGGTGCTCACTGATTTTATGGTGTTGCGCACGCGCCGTTTTGTTCCTTCAGTGCGCGGTTTGGACAGTGCGTCGCTGCTGCTCGCGTTGCTGATCGAGATGCTCTACCTGACCGGATTTCTGTGGGCGCAGGGTTTTTCGTTGCACGGCTTCCCGCTACCTGGGCTGTTGGCGCTGGCAGCGGTCAAATTACTCAAAATTAGTTTGTATTTATTGATGGCATCCGTATTCGCGCAAGCGATTTTGTCCTGGGTGAACCCCCACTCGCCTGTAGCACCGCTGCTGACATCCGCCACCCGGCGATTCCTGCAACCCCTGCGTCGTATCGTGCCGATATTGGGCAGCGTGGATCTATCGCCATTGTTGCTATTCATTATCTGCCAGCTTATCGTTATCGTCCCGATCGGAGCGTTGGAGCGTATCGCATCAGGTTTGCTTTGAAGGGTATCCCAAAAATATGGCCGACTGGTATCGCCGCAACGCGGATGTCCTCACGCTTACACTGCATGTGCAACCCGGCGCGAAACGCAGCGAAATAGCGGGGCTGCACGGTGAAGCGCTCAAGATACGGTTGGCCGCGCCTCCCGTAGAAGGGCGTGCCAACGAAGCGTTGCTGAAATTTATTGCCCAACTGTTCGGTGTGCCGTTGCGCCAGGTGGAACTCAGGCAAGGCGGACAATCGCGCCACAAAGTAGTGGCGATAACCGGCAGCGAGATCGAGCCGGAAAATTTGCTAAAAACGTACTTATAGAC
>CAIZNF010000148.1 GCA_903934275.1 uncultured Nitrosomonadales bacterium | reverse complement strand
GGATAATGGTTTCCCGTTTCTACAGTTTCTGCAAATCCTTAATCAGTTCCCGCGTATGCAGGATTTTGCCGCCGAGATGATGGTTCAGCAGCATGCGCATCAGTTGCTTGCTCTGTTGCGCGGTGAGCGGGTCGGCATAGTCGTCCGCCGCCATGTCGAGCAGAGTCTTGCCCAGCACCGGCAAGCCCGTTTGCGCCGCGCCGTTATCCTGCCCATTGCCATCCGGTAACGCACCGCGCTCCACGGCATAACGATAGCAGAGTTCGGACTGTATTGCCTTGCCGTTACCCACCTCGCGCTCCAGCGCCAGCGCGTAACCCAGCTCCTGCAGCAAATGTTTCTCGAAGCAGCGCAGCGTGGCGGCATGGTCGGTTTCATGCGCCAGACGGTACAAGGTGGCGCGGTAGTAGTCGAACAGTTGTTCATGCGGATCATCGCGCGCCAGCAGGTTGAGCAGCAGCTCGTTGAGATAAAAACCGCACATCAACGCCGTGCCTTGCAAATAGGGCTGCCCGCCCTGCCACTCCGCATTATGCAACGTGCGCACTTCGCCTTTACCGAACCAGCTCAGTTGCAGCGGCTGAAAATTCAGCAGTACCCCGCGCAATGCCGACCTTGGGCGGCGCGCGCCGCGCGCCATGATTGGCAAGCGACCATGCTTGCGGCTGAACACATCGAGAATCAGACTGGTCTCGCGGAACGGATAGCTGTGCAGCACAAAGGCCGGTTCATCCTGGATGCGTTGCTTAGCACTTGAACTCATTGCCCACCGCTCGAACGATATTTCAGGCAAGCACGCCAATAATTTGGTCGTTTTCTTTGATGTGCCACAGCAACAATAACAATGGTGTCTGTTTCAATCGCATAGAAAAGGTTGTACGAGAAGTGGCGCAACACTTTTTTGCGAATGCCCGCTCGCTGAACCTGTGTAGCAAGAGGAAACTCGGCTATCTCATCAACCGCTTTATGCACAGCAACGATAAACGACAAACCTACCCCGGCAGCTTCGCTCTCGTAATACCGCGCAGCCTCACGAAATTCCTCATCTGCCTCGGGCAAAAACTCGACCTTCACGACAACTCTGAAATAGCGCGGCGAAACACCTCATTCGCAGGAATGCCCTGCACGCGCCCTGCACGGTAGTCTTCAAGGCGACGCGACGCTTCATCCAGCCACAACCGCTCCACTTCAGAAGGCGTGGGTTCATCCAAACTCAACAGCAGCTTGCCCGCCAACAATGCCCTGTCTTCAATATCCAGCGCCATCGTTTCCTTTGCCAACTCTTCGATATTCGGGTGCATGTTTGCTCCTTGGTTAAGCGACTACTTATGTAAATATTTTAGCATCACGTTGAAGCGCAAAGCGCATTGCACCTGTGTTCTCATTCGGCGCAATAACGATTGCGCCCTACGCCTGCTGACTTTATAAATTATCAAAGTTCAGTGCACATCCTTCAACATCATCTTCATCAAACACCACCTCAGACACCGCATAAGGCGGTCCGTTATACCGAGATGGATCGGATTGGTCCAATTTTATTGCAACGATAACGCGCGTTCCCACATCGCTGCACCGCCACTTGACGTGTGTGAAGTCCTTAGTTTCTTTGTCGTAACGCGCAGTGTAGAACTCCAGTCCGATATAAAAATCTTCTTTTTTCATGGTACATGTGCCAGATTCAACGCCAACAACCGCCGCAATATTTCCTCGTCTGCCAGTTCCGGCGTGTAGTCGTTCCAGTCGTATGCTTTGGCGACGGCGGTGTCCAGCGTCTGGTGGGCATTGTTCAGCCATGCGGGGCGGGCGTTATAGAGGTTGGTCAATGTGCGCTTTTTCAGGTCGGCTTCGTGTCCGGGTTTGGCGATGGGGCGTAACGGATAGCCCGCCTTTTCTTCTTCCGCTGTCCGCAGCCAGTCCGTCCACTCGGGTGGGTTGAGCCAGTTGTTGCGGAGTTGATTAAGGTGTTGCGCCGCTTGCGCGATGGGCTCACCACCCTCTCCCCAACCCTCCCCTTGCGGGATAACCAGCGACTTAGCTGCGGTCTTTGGCAGCTTAGTCGAATGGCTAGTTGTTTCATCCAGAGGGCTAGGGAGAGGGGGCGCGGTATCCTTCGGCGCTAATCCTTCGGGAAACGGGAAGGTCTCGAACGTCAGCGTGGAGTTGTAGCGCGGCCTGTCTTCCAACGTGCCACCCTTGGCTAACGCCCAAACAATATGCAGGCGCGAGGACAGGATGCCGAACAGCGCGTCGCTATCCGAGGGGATGACGATAAGGCTGTGTTCCGGCGCAACACTGATCGGGAAGCTGACGAAGAAACGATGCTTGGCCGTTTCCGGTGTAGCGATGTAGCGTTGCAGTCCGGCGAGTTTTCCGCGAAGACCGGGACGCGCTTCGCCATGCCGCCACCATTTTTCGGCGCGCGCTTTACGAGCGTTGCCGATGCGTACAGGCTTGACGTGCTCCACCACATAGGCGAATGGCGCTTCGTATAGCGCGGCCTGCTGTTCATCCAGCAGGGCAAAATCAATCACCCAGTCGCCCGCCCAGCGGCGCGTAATGTCAGAACCGTTATAGATCGGTTTCAGCACATCCGAGTTAGGCTTGCCGTGCGGGTTGGGCAGCTTGAGCCAGGCCTGCGCAGTTGCTGACGGTACTTTGAAAGCGCCCGCCAGGCATAAACCGAAGTATGACCATCCGGCGTTTTCCTTTAGCGGCATCGCACTGGTCAGGTCGCTGCCGCCATTGCCGCCTGCGGTGAGGTCGGCGTGGATGTTTGAGACGGGCTTGCCGTCAAGCATCACACCCTCTCCCCAACCCTCTCCCGTCAAGGGAGAGGGGGTTGATTCCCTCTCCCCTCGCGGGATAACCAGCAACTTAGCTGCGGCCTTTGGCAGCTTAGTCGAATGGCTAGTTGTTTCACCCAGAGGGCTAGGGAGAGGGGGCGAACCGAAGCACACCAGCGATACGCGTACCGCTGCGCCCTCGTTGATCCATTCCTCGTCGCTCCACGCATTGAAGATTTTTCCGCTCTCCAAAATGCGTTCCAGCACTGGGCGGTTGCGCTTCTGCCGGATGGAGTTGGTCGCGACCAGTCCGGCGCGCTGGCACTTGCCAGTTTCGATCTGTGCGCGGGCTTTTTCAAACCAGTAGGTGACCAAATCCGCGCCGCCCGGTACGCGGTCGGCGTAACATTTGCGCAGGGCTTCGGTGTAGTCGTCGCCCAACTCGGCGCGCATTTTCTTGTCGCCGAGGAAGGGTGGATTGCCGATGATGGCATCGACGGCGGGCCATTGTGCTTCAACAACGGTTTTGTCATTCCCGCGTAGGCGGGAATCCAGTTTTTCAATTGGCTGGATACCCGCCTGCGCGGGTATGACGGCAAGCAGGGCATCACGGTTCTCGATGTGGTCCAGCGGTTGCAAGATGGGGTTTTTGCGGATCGGATAGCCGTTCTTGAGCATCCACTGGATTTCTCCAATCCACACGGTAACGCGTGCAAGCTCGGCGGCGTAGGGATTGAGTTCAATACCGAGCACGTTGGCGGGCGAAACTTCGATGCTGACCTGGCGGTGCAGACCGAGTTGTTCGGCTTCGAGGTTGGCTTTGTGTTCGAGGTCTTTCAGCGCACGCAAGGCGAGATAGAGAAAGTTGCCGCTGCCGCAGGCGGGGTCGAGCACTTTAAAATGCTTGAGCCGTTCTAAATACGCGATGAACGCGCCTTGCGCTTCTTGCAGGGCATTCTTCGAGCCTTTGCCGCCCTTCTCGTATAACGCCACACGCCCGGCGATGATGCGCTTCGCCGCGTTCCATTCCGCCGTAAGCGGTTCGACGATCACCGGGTTGATGATGCGCATGATGGTTGCCGCATCGGTGTAGTTTGCGCCGAGCTGGGAACGTTTCTTGGGATCGAGACCGCGCTCGAATAGCGTGCCGAAGATGGATGGCTCGATGCCGCTCCAATCGAGTTTGGATGCGGCGTGCAGTGTGGTTATTTCGCTGGCGATGAGCGGTAACACATCCACCATCTCGAACAGGCCGCCGTTGAACCAGGCGATGTCGTCCGCGCCGAAGTCGCCGCCCTTTTGCATGGAGGCGAACAGTGCCTCAAGGCGTGTGGAAAGTTTGGCAGGGTCAGTCTGGCTTTTGTCGAGCAGCCGTTCGAACATCTTTGCGGGTAGCAGTCCGGCATCTTCGGCGAACAGGCAAAACAGGCATTGGTTGAGGAAATGCGCCACGGTTTGCGGATCGTGGCCTCTGGCGTTCAGCGATTGCGCGAGGTCGGCGAATTTTCCCGCCGCTTCTTCGGTGATTTGCGCGATGGTGCGCTTGGGGTGGAATTTGTCTGGGTCGGTGAACAACCAGCGCAATTTTTCGAGGTTGGCGGGTTCGCCAATATCTTCCAGCAGAATCGTGTGAACTTCGCTGGGCGCGTTAGTGAAGTGGGTGTGGATTTCGATGATGTTGGTATCGCACACCACCAGCAGCGGCGGGTTGTCCAGCGCCAGCGCGTAGGTCATCAACTGTTTCAGCGCTTCGCCCAGGTTGCGCCGTGCGGCTTTGTATTCAAACCCGAAAAAGCCTTTTTTCCACACGTCCGCCCAGCCTTGCCCGGCTCCGGTGCGGGTCGCGCCGCGCTCGAAGCAATACGTTTCAGCGGTGGCAGGTGATGGGGTGGGTACGCCCAGCAGCGCGCACAGGCCGATGAAATGAAGCTGATAACTGGCGCGCTCTTTGAGCGGGTTGTCGCGCCATTTTTCGATAAATTCGCGCGGAGTCATGGAGTGTCATTCGTAACCCAGTGAACGCAGAGTGCGCGCGTCATCCGCCCAGCCGCTGCGTACTTTGACGAACACCTCGAGGAACACTTTTCCGTCGAACAATTTCTCCATATCGAGCCTCGCCTGTGTGGCGATTTCTTTGAGTTTTTCGCCTTTTTTGCCGATCAGCATTGCCTTGTGCGCTTCCTTATCCACCAATATC
>CAIZNF010000147.1 GCA_903934275.1 uncultured Nitrosomonadales bacterium | reverse complement strand
CGTAATTGCCAAGTTTTCATCGCCAACGTCTGCCCGCCATGCAGCCAGAACCAGCCGTAGTAGACACCGCTGACAAGAAACAGGTAGGTTTGAAAAAAGTAGCGAAGCGGGGATTCGACAGCACTGCCGAGCAGCACAAGGAAAATAAAGGCCGCCACGAACAGTACCGCCAGCAACAGCAGAAAGTCGTAAGCGCCGCTGGCGAGTCGACGCATCAGGCCGGCGGACTCCAACTCAATTACCGAGATCGTCCTCAGGAGCCGGCTCGGGCACATTGCGCTTCTGGCGCTCTGCGTCGCTCATGTGGCGATACTCCTGCCATTTGCGGCGGAGTTCTTCTTTCTTCTCCGGCGGCAACGTATTGAACTGCTGATACTGCTTGCGGGCACCATCACGCTCGTAGGGTGTCAACCGACTCCAGTTGCTGAGACGCTGTTGTACCCGCTGCTGCTGGTCCTTGGACATCCTGGGATAGTCGCGGGCAATATCGAGCATTTTTTCCTTCTGCCACGGACGCAAGCCGTCCCATTCACCCGCGAGCGGTGCCAGTACCTGATGCTGATCATCCGATAATTGCGCCCACTTTGGTTCACCTTCCGCCAGCGCGGGAAAGGCCAGGCCCAGCAATATTACAAATGCGACGAATTTTCTAACCATGCAACAAACTCCTTGTCAGTAAATGCCTCGGGGGGAAGATCTGATGCCAGCAACAAGGCATCGGCATCAATAGGCTGGCTATTCTTGACTGGCATGGTGGACGCCAGCATAGCCATCAACAAAGTTAGTGCCAACAATACCGGTAGCCAGAAACGGTATCCCCCGTGGTGAGAAAATTCCACAACACGCCCCCAGCCCGCCAGTACGGGCTGAGTTGAAGGCTCGGCTTGCAACATTGATTCAACTGCTTGCCGTCGGGCGTTTTCCAGGCGTTTGGCAACTGCCGGATTGAGTGATTCAATACCGGCATCGAGTTCTTTTACGATTTTTCCCGCGATTTGTTTTTCGTTCATCACAATTCCAGTCCATCCTTGCGCAAGTTCAAGGCAAGCGCATGCACGGCACGCGAGCAATGGGTCTTAACACTCCCCTCGGAGCATCCCATGATAGCGGCCGTTTCAGCTACATCCATTTCCTGCCAATAACGCAAAACAAAGGCCTCACGTTGACGTGCCGGCAACTTCTGCAAGGCGTCCTCTATTTTCAACAACGTCTGGGAGCGTTCCATCTGCACTACCGGATCATTACCCTCATCGGCTTCGCCCGCGAGCGTTTCAAGCGGGTCATGCTCATCTTCACCGTCATTACCACCCGAAAACGATGACAGCAGGGTCGTCCACAAATTACGCACCTTCTGGCGACGATAATAATCACGAATCGCATTCTGTAAAATACGCTGAAACAGCATCGGAAATTCGCTGGCTGGCCTTGCACCATACTTTTCCGCCAATCGCATCATGGCATCCTGCACGATATCCAGCGCCGCATGATCGTCGCGCACAGCATAAGCGGCCTGCTTGAATGCCCGCCGCTCTGACTGTGCAAGAAAATCTGATAGTTCACCGGAAGTCGCCATAGCAGCGCCAATCATATCAGTAGCAAGGCGATTTTTGGGTACAATCAGGCCATGTTCAAACTTCTGCTTCTGTTGCTCGGTGTGTGGATTGTGCTGACCCTCCTCAAGCAACGACGACATCACTCTGCCAGCGAAATAAAGAATGG
>CAIZNF010000146.1 GCA_903934275.1 uncultured Nitrosomonadales bacterium | reverse complement strand
CGGGGTTTGGATTTATAGAGACTCCCTATAACCCGAGCTTGGCGGATGAAACTCCCTGATGGGAAGTTGCCCATATTTCCATAAAACGCGATTTTAGTGCGAGTGCATTTTCAGGATCATGCTGTGCCAAGATGCCACGAGGGTCGTCAAAATGGAAACGGCGCACATAATGCGAATTATCTGCGACAGCAAACGGTTCGGTGATTTGCCGTAAGTTTTTTGGCGTCTGATAAATGGACATACTGCTACCAAACTGTTGCAGCAATGTCATCATGCGCGGGCATAGTGTGGTTAGGTAACGTGTGTCATGAACAAGTACGAACAGCCTGTGGGTGGGGCTGGCAAGCAATAGCCCGCGCAATGTTTCATAACGGGCTTCGGCGTTAAAACCTAGTCCGTCGAAGTCTTTGTCAAACAGATACAGGTTGTGCTGTGCCAGTTTGCACAACGTGTCCAGTGCGGCGGTGTAGTCTGCAATGCCGTCCAGTTTGGTGTGTTGCGGCGTATAGTCACTCATGATTTGCTCCTGAAATCCAAGTGATTGAAATATAGCTGTTTGGTTGCCAATGGTAAAGCTGCCTGTTCAACACGGGCCGGGAGAGGCGGAGCCAAAAAAGTGATGCATGAGGGCGGGTTCCTGTCCGCGAAAGAAAACTATCGCGGACTGTAGCTCTCTCCCGCAGGGCGATTGAGGCTGCGAGAAAATTGATATCACGCATTGACATTGTCTGGCGAGTGAGCGGCAGATGTCCAGCTTTGGTGCGGAGTAAAAATTTTAATAACACAACTGAAAATTGTTTAAAATGCCAGCCGGGGGGAAATATTAATGCAATCTGTCCAACTTACTATCGGAATGGAAGCTCCGCACTTCGAATTGCCGGATGCGGATATGGAGACTTTCGCGCTCACTTCGCAGCGGGGGAGAAAGAATGTCGTGTTGTATTTTTACCCCAAGGATGGCACGCCGGGTTGCACTATGGAGGCCAATGAATTCAGCGAATTTGACGATGATCTTGCCAAGTTCGACACTATCGTGATCGGCATCAGTCGCGATGATTGTTTAAGCCATGCGTCGTTCCGCGATAAATATAGGTTGTCGGTATTGCTGCTCTCCGATCCCGATGCGCGTGTCTGCAAGCGCTACGGCGTGATGTACGAAAAAGAAGTAGATGGGCATAAAAAACATGCCATTCAACGCTCCACTTTTGTAATCGATAAACATGGCAAGTTGTGTCATGTGATGTACGGAGTTCACGCGCACGGGCACGCGCAGGAAATTTTTAACCTGATAAAGGAGTTGAAATGAGGATTGCCAAAGATACTGTTGTTTCGTTACGCTACGAATTGTTTGACTCGGAAGGCGAGTTGCTGGAGAAAGTCGATGCCCCGGTCAGTTATATGCATGGCGGCTACGATGGCATTTTTCCGCTGGTTGAAGAAGCCTTGCATGGAAAAAATATCGGTGACCAATGCAGCGTGACCTTGCAACCGGACGATGCCTTCGGCGAATACGATCACGATTTGGTTGAAGTTGAAGCGCGTAGCGCATTCCCGGGAGAAATTGAGGTTGGCATGCAGTTTGAAGGTGCCCCTGAAAGTTCAGATGAAGAAGATTTTTTGCTTTACACCGTTAAGGAGGTAACCGACGACGAGGTGACGGTAGACGGAAACCACCCGTTGGCTGGTAAGACGCTGACTTTTAGTTGCACTGTTACGGGGGTGCGCCAGGCTACCGCAGAAGAGTTGATACACGGGCATGTACATGAAGAAGGTGGCTATATCCATTGAGTTTGAACAGGACACATATAAACTGGGCTCCAATTTAACAAACACCCTCCAAGCGGGCTTCGCTTCGCCAAATCTTCTACGGTAGGGTTACCCACATTTTGATTCCGGCTTGCCCGGTTTAGGTTCATTTTTCGATAAGCTCAGAACATGTTTTAAAAGTGTAGCGAGCAGGCCGAAGTGCAAGGCGCACGGAGCGCAGAAACCGGAAGGTGCTTGAGTGCATGAGGATTCCGAGCGCCGCGCAACGCCGCAATTCGGACGCGCAGTTAACTTTTAAAACGCGTTCTCAGGGTGAACGGGAAAGGCCCTCTAACGTCCGGAGCGCAACGCTTCAATCCGCTCGTCCAGCGGCGGATGGGTCATGAACAATCTCGAGAATTTATGACCGCCCGAAATGCCGAATGCGGCGATCTTTTCCGGCAAAGCAACCTGTTCGTGATTGACCTTCAGACGTTCCAGTGCAGCGATCATTTTATTGCGCCCCGCCAGGTTTGCCCCACCCGCATCGGCGCGGAATTCACGTTGGCGCGAGAACCACATTACGATAATGCTGGCCAGCACGCCGAGCACCAGTTGCGCCACAATTTCAGCGACGAATGCGCCCATGCCCGGACCATTTCGACCATCATTTTTGAGCAGCACACGGTCTACAAAGAAGCCGAACAGTTTGGAGAAGAAGATGACGAAGGTGTTCACCACGCCCTGAATAAGCGCCAAAGTCACCATGTCGCCGTTGGCGACGTGACTAATTTCGTGCGCCAGCACAGCTTCGGCTTCGTCGCGGCTCATGTTGTGCAGCAACCCGGTGCTCACCGCTACCAGCGCGGCGTTGCGGTTCCAGCCGGTGGCAAACGCATTCACATCGGGCGCATCGTAAATCGCCACTTCCGGCACACCGATGCCCGCCACTTGCGCCTGCTTGCGC
The DNA here is from genome assembly GCA_903934275.1 of uncultured Nitrosomonadales bacterium. Classification (GTDB taxonomy): domain Bacteria; phylum Pseudomonadota; class Gammaproteobacteria; order Burkholderiales; family Gallionellaceae; genus Gallionella. The sequence continues at coordinate 418 of CAIZNF010000146.1, read as the reverse complement.
ACGGTATCCACCAGCCAGCGTTCAGTCGGGTCAATCGGATTTTCGATAACCTGCGCGCCAACCATGCGCTTGGCCGACCATTTGGACATCGCCAGCGAAACCAGTGAACCGGCAAAGCCGATCACAGCAGACAGCACCAGCAACGCGCCGAAATTGATGCCGCCCGTCTCATCCATCCAGCGATCCACACCGAGCAGGCGTAATGTAATATTGATTACGAACAGCACCGCTACGTTGGTTAAAATAAACAAGAAAATTCGTTTCATTTCGTCATCCCCCACATCAAAAAAATGGCATTAAAACACGACACCCGTTCAGCACTATGCGCTATATGGGGCATCCCCTCATTTTTTCAAGCGCAAAATTGGATAGCCAAACTGCTAAACACGACGACTTAAATAATGTCGCATAATTAGTT
>CAIZNF010000145.1 GCA_903934275.1 uncultured Nitrosomonadales bacterium | reverse complement strand
TCTTCCCGCAGGCTCTCCAGCGCCAGTTTCAACTCATCGCGTAATTCCTGCGGCAACACTGCCAGCATTTGCGCTATTAACGGCGTTGATGCTGCTGTTGCTTGCGCAGTCTGTGCTTCAGCATAGCCATATTGCACACCCAACTGACGGCTTAAACTATCGTAGATTTCATTAAAACGGTAAGGCTTACGCACAAAGTCATCCATACCCGAAGCCAGCATTTCTTCACGTTCTTCCGAGAGAGCCGAGGCGGTGACAGCGACGATCTTCACCTCTTTGCCACCAGGGAGTTGGCGGATGATTTGTGTGGCTTCCATACCATCCATTACCGGCATGCGTCTATCCATCCAGATCAAGTGCGGATGCCAGCTCTGGAACAGGGCTACACCCTGTTTGCCATCTTCGGCCAGTTTCACTTCCAAGCCGATGCGCTGCATCAGTTGGGTGAGCAATAACTGGTTCTCCAACTGGTCTTCAACAATGAGGATACGGTATGCGGGTTGATCGGGGGCCAAGCCCGCAACTTCATCTTGGCCGGATGCATCCAGTTTGGATAGTTCGCTGGCATCTACCTTGCTGAAAGGGAGTTCTACGCGGAACAGGGAGCCCTTGCCAGGCGTACTTTCGACACTGATCTTCCCACTCATCAATTGCACGAACTGCTTGGTGATTGCCAAACCTAGTCCGGTGCCCTTGTTGTCTCCGGGCAGCGCACCCATTTGGATGAACGGCTGAAACAGATGCTGTTGGTCCTCGGCGCTGATGCCGATGCCAGAGTCTTCGATCTCGATTAGTAGGAGATGCTCCACATCGTGCGACCTGATACCAAAGCGCATGGTAACACCACCTTGCTTGGTAAATTTGATGGCGTTGCCCACCAGATTGATCAGTACTTGGCGTAGGCGGGCTTCGTCTGCCTTGATGTAGCGCGGAAAGTCAGAGGACTGGTCGATGAGGAGTCGCAGACCTTTATCATGGGCACGTATATGCATCATGTCGGCGACATCGCGCACCATCGCACCGCAGTCAAACGGGGCGATATGCAACTGTGTTTTGCCGGCCTCGATCTTGGCCATTTCCAGCACATCGTTGATCAGAGTCAACAGGTGTTCGCCGCTGCGATTGATGATGTCGAGGTTGGTGCGTTGTTCTGGGCGCAGTTGTGTGTCCTGACGCAGCAGACTGGAGAAGCCAAGAATGGCATTCAGTGGGGTGCGTAGTTCGTGGTTGATGCTGGTAAGGAAGACGCTCTTGGCTTTATTGGCCGCTTCGGCGGCATCGCGCGCCAAGATCAGGTCGGTGGTGCGGATCTGCACTTCTTCTTCGAGGTGATCTTTGTAGCGACGCAGCTCTTCCTCTGCGCGCTTGCGCTCGGTGATGTCCTGCACCGTTCCTATAGCCAGAAAGGGTGAGCCGTCGACACCGAACTCGATTTGAGCGCGTTCTCGCACCCAACGCACTTCATTTCCCAGCAGGATACGATGTTCAATGTCGTAAGGTGCGCCTGCCAGCGATTGACTCCACGCGGTTGACACAGAACCCCTGTCTTCCGGGTGCACCCGTGCGAGAAATTCATCCAGTGAGAGCGGTTTGCCTATCTCCACTCCGAAAATACGGTAGGTCTCATCCGACCACTTCAGCTCGCCACCTAGCATATCTAGCACCCAGCTCCCGATTTGCCCCACGCTTTGCGCACGGGTCAGTTCTGCCGTGCGTTCTTTCACCCGTTGTTCCAGATTGGCACGTTCTTTTTCCAGGTCAGCAGTGCGTTCCAGCACCTGTCGCCGGAGCGTGCGATTCCAAATGGAAATCACGGCAATCACCACCAGAATTGAAGCCAGCACAATTCCCACCGCAAGCCACAGTCGCCAGTCGGTAAAAATGCTTGGGGCTGAAGGGCTGATCCACTTGTCGTGAATGTTCTTGCGCTCAGCTTCCGTGATTGCGGCAAGCCCCTTTTGCAGGATGTGGTTCAGTACGGGTTCATTGACGGGTGTAGCGATTGCCAAGCGAATATCGAGTTCTGCCTCTCCGGCAACTCGAAGATTGGTGATGCCCTTGCTGGAAATCAGGTAAGAAGCCGTTGCAAGATCAATGATGGCGGCATCTGAGCGCCCGAAGGAGGCGTTGAGCAGTGCCGTGAGGTCATCTGCAACCAAATCGGGCGAAAACCCCAGATTTTTATTGGTGAGATTTTCTGTAACGGCATAACTCTTTACCAGCGAGACGGTAAGGCCGGATAGCGTTTTCTCGCTTATCTGGTCAGAACGATCTTTTCTCACGAGAATGACATTGGGTACGGAAATGAAGGGCTCGGTAAAAGTCAGGAACTGCGACCGATCGGGCGTTTTGGTGACCGCATTGACGACGTGGACCTCACCCGCATGCACTTGCTCAAAGATGTCCTTGAGTGAAGAAAACTGCTTTTCTTTGAATGAAGCGCCAATCTTGGCCTCGACTAGGCGTATGTAATCATGTGCCAGCCCGGTGGGCTGCCTCTGGTCGTCCAGGAACACAAATGGGGCGTATCCGGTTTCGACCCCAAGGACAATGCGTGACTGATTGGTGGCAAGCCAGCCACGCTCATCCCCAGTCAGAAGGTCCGTACCGGCACAGGCCGTGCCAATGAACCAAAAGCTCAATAGGACGCTGGCGACTGCTCTGATATGCCTAAGGATGTATCGATGATAGATGGTTATGCTCAAATGATCTGCTTTCATGCACAGGGGAACGTCATCAGAATTGTAACTGAAGGCCAAGTACGAATCTATCCCGATTCTCCATACCAGAAGATTGGTTCCTTGTGTAGGTCGCACTGACTCTGGCCTTGTGCCCATCAATGATGTAATTGACTCCCAGATCATACTGTTTGGAAACAGAACCCATTACTGCCGGGGCAGTGATTCCGCCCGTGGGAGTACTGTCCTGATCAAACTTTTGGAATCGGCAATATGGTTGCAATTTTCCCCAAGCGACAGTCTGTGGAAACAGAAATGCTACACCCCCAAGATAGGCTTGGCCTTGCCTAATGCCACCCACATTGTCCGTCAGCCCAGAGTTCAAGCCTGTATTGTCCGAAATGTTGTTTGTGTCATAGTTGTAATATGCACCCTCCAAAGTCAGTGTTCCCGCGCTGGCGAGTTTCTTTTCCATGAGGGCATCAATGTTCCATGCTTGGTAATCTCCCTTTACGTTTTCTGTTCCAATCCCATCCCTCTGGTACAAGATAGCAATGCCGACAGAGAGCACATCCTTATCGCCATAGTAGGTGCTGCTAGTGTAGTAGGCTGGATCAAGGGCCGTGCCCCAGAAATCCATCTGGAGTCGTCCAGCATAGAGCAAATTTCCATTCTCATTGGAAGCACCCTGAAAATTGTTGTGTCCTTCAAGAGCTCCAGCAGAATAGGTTAAGCGTTTATCAAACAGTCGGCCCCAGACAACTCCCCCATTATCGTAACCAAGAAATTTGGCGGGATATTGCGACACTATTCCCGGATAAGACCACGTGTTAAGGTAATAAGCGCCATCAAGGTTGGCTCGATCACTTGGCGGCAATATACGTCCAGCCCAGACATTAAACTCATCTAGAAATTCCAGTTGCACATAGGCATCCATTACTCTGACAAAGTCATTTGCGTCCTTTTGGATACTTAATCTGCCTTTGATGTATTTATTAAAGGTCGCGCTACTGCCTAGACGAATGCTATCGAAATTAAAATCACTCGAATGTGATATGCCGCTAGGCGTGGCAATTTCAGCATTTGTATAACTGGCACGTAAACCGAGATCAATAGAAACGGACTTGTCTTCGCCAAAGTTGAAAGTCTTAGCAGCATAAGCATTGGCAGAGTTCAGCAACGCCGCCAAGATAACCCCCACAGCCAACAGGCCAAACGTCCTGTTGTAGCAATGGCGAGTGAGAGTGGGCTGTGTAGCCTGCATTTCAATACCCCGCTTTCAAAGCAACAGAAATCATGATTAACAATATCCTCCTACAACTGGACTCGTCAATCTTTATTTGCGCTAATTTTATTGGTGATATGTCCTTCGCCAACGGCAGCTTTGTGGCATTGAATTCCGAACCCTGAAATTCCGGTTGGTGCTAAAAGTACTCATTGTTGTTGCAGAATTGTACGACCGCTTAGTCCCATATTCTAATGGAATGGGCGTCCATTCCATTAGAATATCCCACGTTCCTGACGGCAGCCTAAAACGAGTGGTCGACTGCAGTTGCTGCAACTGGCCACGCTGAACCTAAACTTGCCTGCCGCAAAGCTGCCTTTCACTCAAAAAACTGTACTGCGCTAAAGCGGCCACTCATGAGCCTGCACTCGCTACTCATTGAAGTCATACGCTAGATAAGCCCTGTCGGCTGCAACATCCACATAGCTGACCGTCACTACTATAAAAAAGGGCTAAACCTCACAGATTAACCCTTTCATTTACTACACTTACAAATCGTTAGTTTTAAGCGATATGCAAGTCACTCGCGGCTATCGTTGTAACACCTGTAAGCGTAGTAAATTGCACTGCCG
>CAIZNF010000144.1 GCA_903934275.1 uncultured Nitrosomonadales bacterium | reverse complement strand
GGATTGTCGGCAGATGATCTCGTTTACAGTTATTACGGCAATCGCCAAGGATCAACTCTGGAAGGCAAACTTAATGGATCAATGAAAGATAATGCTCCCGGTGAGGCCAGAATAATCATGATCAAGTGGGCTCGCGATGGCGCACTGGAAAGCGAGTGGGAGTCCAAAATCAAACCGCTTACCGACCAGTATTGCGTCGCCTGTCACGCAAACATGCCCGGCTTGCTCAATATTGGAGAAAAAGATGCCATGATTAAAGTGGCTGCGATTGATCATGGAGCGAGTGTATCCACACTGACCCGTGTTTCACATATTCACTTGTTCGGCATTTCATTTATCTTTTTCTTTATTGGCCTAATCTTCAGTTTTGCATCAGGCTTTAGCCCAATAACCAAAGCATCGTTGATCTTTACGCCATTCATATCTCTGATTATCGACGTTTCAGGCTGGTGGCTTACCAAAATGTATCCGAACTTTGCATGGTTGGTGATGATTGCAGGAACATGTTATGTCTTTGCTACATCAGCCATGATTTTCTCATCTCTCTACCAGATGTGTATAAAACCATTCCGGACAAAAAAAGCCTGATCATTGTGCCCACCATTCAATAAACTATTGCCTTGCTGCTTCAATGCTGATTCCGGATACGGCAACTGACTTGCTTACCGCCGTTGCCTCTATCATTGGCAATGAAGCATTGCTGTCTGGTGATTCTGCCGCGTCATTTTACGCCGACAAACGTGGCCGTTATTCGGGTAACGCGCTGGCGGTAGTATTTCCATCGGACACGCGGCAAGTCGCGGAAATGGTAAAACTGTGCGCCGCCAATCAAATTTCCATCGTGCCGCAAGGCGGCAACACCAGTTTGTGCGGAGGGAGCGTACCTCTGGCCGAAGGCCGACAAATCGTTTTAAACCTGTCGCGCATGAAACGCATTCGTGTAGTTGACCCGGTAAATTACACGATGACCGTCGAGGCTGGTTGCACGCTGGCCGATGTGCGGGCAGCAGCGGAACAGAACAACCGCCTGTTTCCGCTCGAATTGACGGCGATTTTGAATTATTGCGAAATAGGCGGCAATCTTTCCACCAATGCAGGAGGAAACGGCGTGCTGCGTTATGGCAATGCGCGCGATCTGGTGCTGGGGCTGGAAGTGGTGTTACCGGACGGGCGCATCTGGAACGGCCTGCGTGCTTTGCGCAAGGATAACTCAGGCTATGATTTGAAGCATCTGTTCATCGGCTCGGAAGGTACGTTGGGCATCATCACCGCCGCCGTATTGAAGCTGTTTCCACGCCCGCAGTCAAACGCCACCGCTTGTGTGGCGATCACCGATTCAGCGGTCGCCGTGCGCTTACTGGCACATATTCGCGCCACCTGCGGCGACACCCTGAGTGCTTTCGAAATCATTTCGCGCAGTTGCCTGGATATTGTGTTCAGGCACATTCCAGAGACCTCCGAGCCGTTCGCAAAGAAGTACGGCTACTATTTGCTGATCCAGTCGAGCGATGTGCTACCACGTCCGCTGGATGTCGCGCTGCGCGACGCTATACAAAGTTTCGGTGCGGGCATTCCGGAATTCGACATCACCACCAATGCCGTCACTGCGGAAAACTGGTGGAAACTGCGCCAGAATATCAGCGATGCGCAAAAACGCGAAGGCATCAGCATCAAGCACGATATATCCGTGCCGGTCAGCCGCGTGGCCGAATTTATCGAGCGCGCCGATGGCGCATTGCATGCAGCATTCCCCGGCATCCGCATCGTGGCGTTCGGGCACATGGGCGATGGCAACATTCACTACAACGTCTCAATGACAGATGCCGAACATAACAAGTCATTTATTGCACAGCAGGAAAGTGCGGTGAACAAGCTGGTGTATACGGTGGTGCGCGAATTCAATGGCAGCATCAGCGCCGAACACGGCATGGGGCAACTCAAGCGCGAAACCATCCGCGACTATAAAGAACCCCTGGAGCTGGAATTGATGCGCAGCATCAAGCAGGCGCTTGATCCGCAAAGACTGATGAACCCGGGCAAAGTGTTGTAGATGCTCTGTTCATCGGGCGTTTGACCCGCCGGACTATGCAAGCAGGCTAACGGGCATGGCGAGCGCATCCACTGAAAACAAGCGAGGCGAAGTTTCAAGCTTGCGGCCTAATGAAACTCGCCAGCAGCGAAACCACCACATCGCTCAGTTTAAGGGGCGGGACAGTATCTCTGCCTGGTTCTGCGCCATTTGTTTCACATCTTCTGTCACGCCGGAATGCTCGGCTACTTGGTGCCAGTAATGAATCGCCAGCGGCAACATTTCTTTCCAAACGTCCAGCGGCGGATTGACACCTATTTTGGGCATCGGCAACGCATCGGGAATCTGCCCTGATGGGCGTGGTGCCAATGACATGGGCAGCATGTCATACACCGGGGCGAACGTGTATACAGACTCAGGCTTTGTGATGTCGTCCACAAAGAACGAAAGATTGCCGGGGTGCATGTCGCCATTCCCAATCAGCACGCCGAATGCGTATAGCTTTTGTATTTGCTGATACACAGCCTCACTCAATTTGCCTGACTGCACGAGTGCAGCCGCAATTTTCGGCCAATCGGTGGCGAGTCCGGCGAATTCATCATCGAGTGCTTTAAGCGACACAACGCCTAGTCTGCCCCGGTCGCCAACACGGTCAAATCGCGACACTTCCAAAAAGAGCTGGGGAACATCGCCTACATCAACAGTCAGCAATTCGCTTGCACTGCAAGGAAACAAGTCACTCAATACTTGGAAGGCAATATGTTCGCAGATCAGCAGGCTACGCCAGCGTCGCGTCGCGGCGTTATCTTGCGGGGCGGTAAATTTCACCATGACGTGAACGGGCTGACCATTACGCAGAACTTCTATGTTGAACTTTGGTTGCTCACCGCCAGCGGAAGATCCAACCACCTCTCCAGACAATGCTAAACATAGCGTCTTAAATAATGCCGCATAATCTACGCAGCACCGGATTGGCCTTTCGCCAGCGATCGAAACAGGTTTCGATGGCATCGAGCACTTCGGCAAGGGTAGCGAAGTACCGGTTGTGGGTAGCGATTCGCCG
>CAIZNF010000143.1 GCA_903934275.1 uncultured Nitrosomonadales bacterium | reverse complement strand
TGACAAACGATAGCGGCCGGGATGGGCAATCACGGCGATACCGCCCGCGGCTGTAATCCAGCTCACCGAATCCGCAAGACTGGCCCAAGTATGCTCGACGTAGCCGGGCTTACCCTTGGCCAACCAGTAATCGAAGACTGACTTGGTATCCTTGGCGAATCCGCACTCAACGATATAACGTGCAAAATGGGACCGGCTGATCAAGGCCGGATTACCGACATATTTCAAGGCGCCAGCGTAGGCCCCCGGAATCCCGGCAAGGGCCAACTCGTCAGCCATTCGCGCTGCCCGGGCATCACGGCCACTGCGAACATCACGCAAGCCTCCAGCCAGCGCAATATTTTCGGGATCGATACCCAGCCCGATGATGTGGACCGTCTGATCATCACCCCACGAAATCGAGACCTCGACACCATCGACAAAACATAATCCAACTTCATCAGCGGCGGAACGAGCTTCTATCAGTCCACCCAATTCATCGTGATCAGTCAAAGCCAACAAGTCAACGCCGTTGGCATGGGCCCGCCGCACCACATCCGCAGGTGACAACAAACCGTCAGATACGGTGGAATGACAATGCAAATCGGCATTCAAGGGGATTGAAATCATGATGGCATAAACTCCTCGATCAAGCCGGCCACGGCCTCGGGTTCATCATGATGCATATTGTGGCCACTGTGCTCCAGCATGACTTCACGAATATTGGTAAAGCATTCGATTCGGCGCCGATATTCGTACGAATCCGGTGAAAAAAAACGGGAAAACAGAAACGAGTGCGCCCCCGTTATTAGAAGAACCGGTGCAGTCACTTTCCGCCAGATCGCCAGCGATTCCTCGACGCGATACAGCACAGGATTGGTCCAACGATGATGGGGATCGGCGGCCAGATGGATACTTCCGTCGATTGCTTCTTCGCCCATGTGTCGCGCAAGGAAAGCGGCCCGCTGCGTGCTCAATCGCGGGTTATCTTTATGCAGACGGGCCGCAAAACTGGAGTAATCCGGATAGGAGCGAAAGCCAGGGGCCTTACCCCGAAGTTGATCGAGCCATTGGACGTACCTTGATGGCGCTTCCTCAGCCGAATGGGGCGGCAAACCGGTACCTTCGAGATTTACCAGTCGCTCAACGCGCTCAGGGCGGATTCCGGCATACAGGCTCGCCACATTGCCACCCAAACTATGCGCAACAAGTCGAACTGGCTGATCAGGCGAAAAATGGTCCAGCAGTGCCTCGAGGTCAGCAATGTAGTCAGGAAACCAATAGGAGTCACCATTCGCCTGTGACAGCCCAAAGCCGCGCCAGTCCGGTGCCACGATGCGCCACTCACAGGCCAATGCATCCACCACAAACTGCCACGAAGCGGACACATCGCCCCAGCCATGAAGCATCACCAACAAGGGCGCGTCATCAGCGCCCCAAATCCGCACATGCATGCGCCTACGGCGAATCGTCAGAAACTCGGAGCGACTTGGCTTGATTACAGAATATTCATTCACTGGCGTATTTTATCAGCGCCGCCCCGGCCTCCAGAATCGGGCATCGAGCTTCTGGATCACAGAACTACCTGTGGCTTGGCTTGAATGAAAGAACGATTGGCGATAACCCATGCTCAATCAGGAAGACCGTGCGAGCGTCATTCCGGCGGACTAGCCGGAAGCGGCGGCGTGATGGATGGGGTCTGGATCCCGGACTTGGCTTTCCGAATAAGTTCCGCTAACTGCTGCTTTTGCACCTCATCAAGTTTGTCGATACCCTTGCGCCAGTTGTGCGTGGCATATCTGGATCGCACAAATTGCCATCCAAGGGCACCGTAGACATCAACACTCGCTTTAAGCTTTGGGATCGCCATGAGCACGGCACGGAATTGCTCCCAAGGGAGGCTTTGCAAATCCTGTTCCAGCGCGATGGCACGCGCGGTGGACGGCTCATTCTCTGCCAATGCGACCCCGGAGAGCAGCAGTACAAACAAAAGTGATAGAAGTTTCAACATAAACCGTTTTCCAAGTAGGACTTACAGACTAAACGGCATTCATAGCGGTGCCAAATTCAGCGAAATCGCCGAAATGCTTTCATCAATGAAAATTACG
>CAIZNF010000142.1 GCA_903934275.1 uncultured Nitrosomonadales bacterium | reverse complement strand
TGCCTGAGAATCGCGGCCTGGAGACCGCTCACACAGGGCGTGCAACTGTTTTACTATTATGGGTGTTTTGGCACCACACCCGTTAGACCGGCGTAAAGCCGATGCGCTCGTAATCCAAACCGCGTTCCACGCTGATGTTCATTTTTACATTCTGCTTCTCGGCGTTCTGATGCATGATTTCTACTACACGTCCGGGCTGGAACCAATCGCGCGGAATGACCAGGCTTGCCGGTATTTTGAGCGCTGCGACGGCGGGCAATAGAAATGCTGGGACATATTTATCGGAGATGGTCTTGTTCACGCCGGTTGCGCGGATGTCGACTGCCTCTGCAATCCCCGGCAGATAACGTATGCCGATTTGCAACTGCCCGGCGATCGTTACGTTTGCCCATGCCGTGATGCCCAGTATGAAGGATTCTGCATCACCGGGGCGCAGACCAACCAATTGGTTACGGCTTACCCGTTCGCCAAACATGCCCTCGCGCGTCAGGTGCGCACCCAAAATACTTTCATTATCAAATTTGCACGTTTCCAGCGGAAATCTTGTTTCCTCTGTTTCCTTGCCGGGCTTGTCCTGCAATACCCGGCCAAAGGTTTCGATTTGCTTGCGCGCCTTACTGCCCAAAGTGCCATCTTGCTTCGGTTGTTTAAATAGCCTACCGGACAGGTGCGCATAGATGCCTTCCGGCTTGTAGCAGAGCAGAGCATGATGTGCGACCGGGTGACGCTTGCCAAAACGCGCATTGATATCTTCGCACCAACTCTGATGTAAAAAAGTTAATAGCTCGATGCAGTCAGTGCTGTTGCAGTGCTCGCACAGGCCCGTTTGTTGGGGTGTTTGGCCTTGCTGCAACAAAATGGTCATTACGCGCAGCAACTTGCTTAATGGAACCATCGCCAGATAGCGCGTGCTGTCGCTGTGCGTGACTTGTTTGGCAGGTTGCAAGCCACGCTCGCTGGTCATATCTATCGCAAGTGGCTGTGCATCGCCCTTGCTGGTGGTATAGCTGCGTTCCACAGTCAACGTGCCGCTCCATTGCGCCAGCCACCTGTCCAGCAGTTGTAGTTGCGAGCGGCTAAGCTCCGCAGGGCGCGCATGGCACGCCAGCAATATTTTTATATAAATGCTGCGGCAATTGCTATACGGGTGTTTGATATTCAGCGGATCGGCAACTTCAGCCATTTGCAAATCTTGTTCCTCGGCAAAGGCATACAGCTGATGCAATTGATGCCACAGCCTTGCGTCAAACTCGTAGCCGGTGCGCAAGTGCTCGAAAATCTCCAATCCGCTGTACAGCAAACAACGCTGGCACAGCAATGCGCCATGTTCTTCAAGTTGCTTGTCCCCTGCGATGAAGGCTTGCAAGCATCGCTGATAACCCAATACCAGAGCCTGCCAGAGATGCACGATGGCAACGAACACCATCAGCTCTGATTCGCTCAACGGCAGCGATTTTGAAATCAGTTTTTTGGCATAATCGTTCTGCACATAACCGACGGTTTCACGCAGCAACTCCAAAATATCTAACCGCTCCGACCCGCGCATCGGGTAACGGTTGAGTTCTTGTATCTGGGTAAGCAACAGGCTGTGCGCCAATTGCAAATTGGTCAATTGCAGTTGCCCAAGCCATTGCGCGCAACTTTCCGCATTCTTGAAATGCGGGTTGGCGCGGTCGTCGGTCGGTTCGAGCGGAAGGGTCAGCATGATCGCATTACAACAGCACTCTTTCGATGCCCCCGTTATTCGCTTTTTCCACATAATCCGCCAGCCAATTTTCGCCGAGCAAGTGTTTGGCCATTTCAATCACGATGTAGTCCGAGGTGGTATCGCTGTCGTCGTTATAGCGTGACAGGCCCTGATTGCAGGCCGGGCAGGAAGTGAGGATCTTGACTTCACCGTCATAGCCATCGGCGCGCAAAGCGTCCGCGCCCTTGCGCATTTCCTCTTCCTTGCGGAAGCGCACCTGTGTGGCGATATGCGGCAGCGCCACCCCGAAACTGCCGGATTCGCCGCAACAACGATCGTTGAGCGGCACATTCACGCCCATCAGCTCGCTCACTACCTTGAGCGGTTGATGGGTCTTCATCGGCGAGTGGCACGGGTCGTGATACATATAGCGGATTCCGGTGGGCGCTTCCAACTTCACCCCGCGCTCGAGCAGATATTCGTGAATATCGAGCAGGCGGCAGCCTGGGAAAATCTTGTCAAATTCATATTTCAGCAACTGATCCATGCAGGTGCCGCATGACACGATCACCGTCTTGATGTCGAGGTAATTCAGCGTATTGGCCACGCGATGAAACAGCACGCGGTTGTCGGTGCTGATCTGGTTGGCTTTGTCAGCTTGTCCGGAAGCATTCTGCGGATAGCCGCAGCACAGGTATCCGGGTGGCAACACGGTAATCGCGCCGGTTTCGTACAGCATCGCCTGCGTCGCCAGGCCAACCTGGCCGAACAGGCGCTCCGAGCCGCAGCCGGGGAAATAAAACACCGCTTCGCTGTCCTCGCCCGATTTGCGCGGGTCGCGGATGATCGGTACGATGTGCTTGTCTTCGATATCGAGCAATGCGCGCGAAGTTTTGCTGGGCAGGTTGCCCGGCATCGGTTTGTTGATAAAGTGAATCACTTGTGCGCGCACCAGCGGTGAAATAAGCGGCGCTCCGCCAACGCTGGCGGGAGGCCGTTTGGTCTGGCTTTGCGGCAGGCCAAAATGCCTGGCGATTCGATAGCCAAGGCGCTGCGCCTTGTAACCCCATCCGATCATCGCCTTGCGCACCAGTTTGATGGTGGTCGGGTCGGTGGCATTGAGAAACAGCATCGAAGCCGCCGTCACCGGATTGAATTTTTTCTTGCCCTGCTTGCGCAAAAAATTGCGCATGGCGACTGACATATCGCCGAAATCGATGTTGACCGGGCATGGCTTCAGGCATTTGTGACAGACCGTGCAGTGGTCGGCGACATCGCCAAACTCGGCAAAATGCTGGATGGCAACGCCGCGCCGCGTCTGCTCTTCGTACAAAAATGCCTCGATCAGCAGCGAAGTGGCGAGTATCTTGTTGCGCGGCGAATACAGCAGATTGGCGCGCGGCACATGAGTGCTGCAAACCGGCTTGCACTTGCCGCAGCGCAGGCAATCCTTGATCGAATCGGAGATATTGCCCAGCTCGCTCTTTTCCAGAATCAGGCTTTCCAGCTCCATTAAATTAAAGCTGGGCGTGTAGGCGCGCTCCAGGTTGCTGCCCTTGAGCAGCTTGCCCTTGTTGAAGCGGCCATCCGGGTCAATGCGCTGTTTGTAGGCGGCGAATGGAGCAGTTTCGTGCGGCTCAAGATAATCAAATTTGGTGATGCCTATACCGTGTTCGCCGGAAATCACCCCGCCCAGATCCTTCGCCAGGCGCATGATGCGATCCACCGCCGCATAGGCCTGTTGCAGCATTTCGTAATCGTCCGAATTCACCGGAATGTTGGTATGCACGTTGCCGTCGCCCGCGTGCATGTGCAGCGCGACAAACACGCGGCTTTTCAGCACGACCTGGTGGATAGCGTTGCAGCGGTCGAGAACAGGCTGATAAGTGCTGCCGCTGAAAAGCTGCTGTAGCGGTTCGCGCACCTCGCTTTTCCACGAGGCGCGTATGGTGTGGTCTTGCAGGGCGTGGAAAATAGAGCCTGTAGCCTGTAGCTGGTAGCTGGTGGCGAGCTGCGGGGGGGGGCTACCCGCTACAGCCTCCAAGCTACCAGCTGTATCCAAGTTATCCCTGAGCCATTGCCAGCGCGTACGCACTTCCGCCAGCAGTTGCCGGGCATCCTGCGCGCGGTTGCCGAGCAGCTCGGCATCGTCGAGTTGCGCGTCATCCTGGTTATATAGCGGCAGTTCACCGGAGAAAAATTCGTCCAGCGTATCCAGCAGTTTGAGTTTGTTGTGCAGCGACAGCTCAATGTTGATGCGTTCTATACCGTCGCAGTAATCGCCCATGCGCGGCAGCGGAATCACCACGTCTTCGTTGACCTTGAAGGCATTGGTGTGTCTCGCGATCGCGGCGGTGCGCGCGCGATCCAGCCAGAATTTCTTGCGCGCTTCGGCGGAGACCGCGATGAAACCTTCGCCATGACGCAGGTTGGCGAGGCGCACGATCTCGGACGAGGCGGCAGCGGCAGCGTCCGCGTCATCGCTCACCACGTCGGCGATCAGCACCATCTTCGGGCGTGTGCCGCGCTTGGCTTTGGTGGCATAACCCACCGCCTTGAGATAGCGTTCGTCGAGATGCTCTAACCCCGCCAAGAAAACCTGGGGAGTGGGGAGTGGGGAGTGGGAAGCGAGTGGGCTACTTTTGCCGAATAACGCGGTGATTTCAATGATCGCGGGCACCGCCTCGCGCACCTGGCCGAAAAATTCCAGGCACACGGTGCGGGTGTGCGCATGGGCGCGGTGCAGGATGAAGCGCGCCGAAGTGATGATGCCGTCGCAACCTTCCTTCTGGATGCCGGGTAGGCCGGACAGGAATTTATCGGTGACATCCTTGCCCAGCCCCTCCTTGCGGAACGCTTTGCCGGAGACGGTCAGTGTTTCCGGCGCGCCGCAGGGGGTTATGCCGTCCGCCTCGAAGCGGATGATGCGGAAGCTGGCGGTGGCGGCATCGTGAATCTTGCCGAGGTTGTGGTTCAGGCGTTCCACATCCATCCACAGGCCGTCCGGCGTGACCATGCGCCACGAGGCGAGGTTGTCCAACGCGGTGCCCCACAGCACGGCCTTCTTGCCGCCCGCATTCATCGACACGTTGCCGCCGATGCACGACGCATCCGCCGAGGTCGGGTCGACCGCAAACACCAGCTTGTTGTTATCCGCCACCTCCATCACGCGCCGCGTCACGACTCCCGCGCCGCACCGGATGGTGGCGTAAGGCTCGCTCAGGCCGGGCAGAACAACATGCTCGATGCCGGAAAGTGCATCTAGTTTTTCGGTGTTGATGACCGCCGATAATTTATCCAGCGGCACCGCGCCGCCGGTGTAGCCGGTGCCGCCGCCGCGCGGGATGATAGTGAGTTTGAGCTCGATGCAGGCGCGCACCAGCGGCGCTATCTCATGCTCTGTGTCCGGGTGCAGCACCACGAACGGGTATTCGACGCGCCAGTCGGTCGCGTCGGTCACATGCGAGGCGCGCGCCAGCCCGTCGAACTGGATGTTGTCGCGCCGCGTGATGCGCGACAACACACGCATGGAGCGATTGCGCAACTCCAGGGTCTGTTCGAATTCATCGGCAAACTGATCGACTGCGGCAGCGGCAAGTTCGAGCAGGCGTTTTACTTTTGGATTGTCCTGGCGACGCTGGTCGATCGCGCCCAACCGATGGTGCAGCGCACCAACCAAAGCCTCGCGGCGCTTGCGGTTGGCAAGCAGATCATCCTGCAAATACGGGTTGCGCATCACCACCCAAATATCACCCAGCACCTCATATAGCATCTGCGCGGAGCGCCCGGTGCGGCGCTGTTCGCGCAATGTATTGATAATTTCCCAAGCCTCAGCACCGAGAATGCGCAGGACGATCTCGCGGTCCGAAAACGAGGTGTAGTTGTAGGGGATTTCCCTTAAGCGTGCAGTCATGATCTGGCTGGTTTCGACAAGATGGGCATTTTACCGCATCACGTGCATTCGCTCGACCCCAAATGGAAAGGAGCAACAAGGACGTAACTGCCACACTTTCATAAGCACATCTGCACTGCGGCTATTGAAAAATATTTCTTCTCGCAATCACGAAAAAATCATGCAGTAGACCACTCTGCCGACAACAACTCCGCCTGCTGCAATACCGTCTCAGCCGCCTTCTCCTGCTTGTCCGGTGGGTAGCCATATTTGCGCAGGATGCGTTTGACCAGCACGCGCAGCTTGGCGCGCACACCTTCTTTCACCGCCCAGTCGATGGTGACGTTGTTCCGTACCGAATCCACCAGTTCGCGGGCGATTTTCTTCAAGGTATCGTCGCCCAATTCCAGTACCGCGCTATCGCTGGTTTCCAGTGCATCATAGAACGCCACCTCGTCATCATTTAGGCCGAGATTTTCGCCCCGCGCCTGGGCGGCGCGCATATCCTTGGCAAGCTGAATCAACTCCTCGATCACCTGAGCCGTTTCGATGGCTCGGTTCTGGTAGGCGCGCATGGCCTTTTCCAGCATTTCGGCAAAGGAGCGCGACTGCACTACATTCTTTTTCGAGCGCAGCCTGATTTCATCGGCCAGCAGCTTGCGCAGCATCTCAACCGCCAGATTCTTGTGCGGCATATCCCGTATTTCGGCCAGAAAATCATCGGAAAGAATGGATATATCCGGTTTCTTCAACCCCGCAGCGGCGAACAGGTCAATGACACCTTCCGGCGCAACGGCATCGGAAATAATTTGCCGGATGGCGTAGTCGAGTTCATCGGCGGGCTTCTGCGCATTGGCTGATGACTTTGCCAATGCGGCCCGCACCGCTTGAAAGAACGCCACGTCATCTCGAATGGCAATGGCGGATTCGTGCGGCACAACGAGGGCAAATGCTTTGGATAGTTCGGTGACAGCTTGCAGCAACCGGTTTTTGCCGTCTTCTTGGGCAAGGATGTGTTCCTGCGCAGCAGGCAACAACCCCAATTTCTGCGCAGGTGTACCTTGCGTCCAAACTGACCAGCCGAAGCCATGAAACAGGCCGCAGCAAACCTCATGCTTCTCCAACATGGCCGCAACGGCCTCTGTCTGGTCTATGGCGGTCTTGCCGGTTCCGCCGCTTTCCGTGTAATCGGCCAGCGCACGTTTCAACTGGTCAGCCAGGCCAAGATAATCCACCACCAAGCCGCCGGGCTTGTCCATGAACACCCGATTGACGCGGGCGATGGCCTGCATCAGCCCGTGGCCGCGCATCGGCTTGTCCACGTACATGGTGTGCATGCAAGGTGCATCGAACCCGGTCAGCCACATGTCGCGCACGATCACCAGCTTGAAGGAGTCTTTCGGATTTTTGAAATGCTTGGCCAATTCTTCGCGGCGCGGCTTGTTGCGGATGTGCCCCTGCCACTCCAACGGATCGGAGGCCGAACCGGTCATCACCACCTTGATCGCACCGGCATTATCATCATCGCTATGCCATTCCGGGCGCAGCTTCACGATGGCATCGTAGAGCGCCACGCAAATGCGCCGCGACATGCATACCACCATGGCTTTGCCGTCCATGATTGCCAGACGCTGCTCGAAGTGTTCGACCAGATCGCGGGCAATCAACTCGATGCGTTTCTCGGTGCCGACTAATGCCTCCAGTTGCGCCCACTTGGATTTCAGCTTTTCCTTGCGCTCGACTTCTTCGCCTTCGGTGGCTTCCTCGAACTCCTCGTCCAGTTTAGGTTTTTCCGTTTCGGTCAGCGCCAGTTTGGCTAAGCGCGACTCGTAATATATCGGCACGGTCGCGCCGTCCATCACGGCGCGCTGAATGTCGTAGATGCTGATGTAGTCGCCAAAAATGGCGCGGGTGTTTTTATCGCTCCCCTCGATGGGGGTACCGGTAAAGCCGATGAACGAGGCGTTGGGCAACGCATCGCGCATGTGACGCGCGTAGCCGTCGATGAAATCATACTGGCTGCGGTGCGCCTCGTCGGCGATGACCACGATATTGCGCCGGTCGGAGAGAGTCGGGTAGTTGTCACCCCCAGCCTCGGGCATGAATTTCTGAATAGTGGTGAACACCACACCACCGGAAGCCACCTTGAGCAGCTCGCGCAGACTCGCACGATCCTTGGCTTGCTGCGGCTTTTGGCGCAACAACTCGTGGCAACGCGCAAAAGTGCCGAAGAGCTGATCGTCCAGGTCGTTGCGGTCGGTCAGGATAACCAGCGTCGGGTTTTCCATGCGCGGCTCCAGCACTACCCGTCCGGCATAAAATGCCATGGTCAGGCTTTTGCCCGAGCCTTGGGTGTGCCACACCACGCCAATGCGCTTGTCACCTGCCGCACCGCCATGTTGCGGTTGCGTCAGATAGGTATCCAGCGGCTGCTCGGCCCGCAGGGTGCAGGCGCGCAAGGTTTCGTCCAGTGCCGCATTAACCGCATGAAACTGGTGGTAGCCCGCCAGCTTCTTGATGACGGTTTGTCCGTCGTCCTCGAACACCACGAAATGGCGCAACAGCAACAACAGGCGGCGTTTTTCGAACACGCCCTCCAGCATCACCTGCAACTCCGGCATCGAGGCCGGAGCCAGCGTTTCACCGGCTATCGTGCGCCAGGGCATGAAGCGTTCGCGGTCTGATGTCAATGTACCGATACGCGCTTCCAGCCCATCCGAGATAATCAGCAACGCATTGGCGAGAAACAGCGAAGGAATCTGCTGCTTGTAGGTCTGCAACTGGTTGAAGGCCGACCAGATGGTTGCGTTCTCATCGGCGGCATTCTTCAGTTCGATCACGGCGACAGCCAGGCCGTTCAGGAATATCAGCACATCGGGGCGGCGGTTGTGATGGTTCTCCACTACCGTGAATTGATTGACCGCCAACCAGTCGTTATTTTCCGGCGAATCCCAATCCACTACCCGCACCCGGTCACCCTTCACGCGGCCATCGTCAGTGCGGTATTCCACCTCAACACCCTCGACTAGCATGCGATGTACAGCGCGATTGTTGGCCAGCGCCGAAAGCGCATCGGGGCGGGTCAGCTTACGAAAAGCATCTTCCAACGCTTCGGCAGGAATGCCGCGATTGAGTCTCTCCAGTGCTTCGCGTAGCCGACCTGCCAGCACTACATCAGAATAACTATTGCGCTCTGAGGTCGTTTCGCCGGGAGCCAGCATCGGGCCATTGACGACCCGATACCCCAAGCCCTCAAACCATGCCAGTGCAGCTTGCTCGATAACATCTTCAGAAAAGTTGGCGTCGCTCATGAGTTTTCCGTTTCCTGTTCTTTGCTTTCATCAGCGGCGGTTTTCAACTCTTCCAAGACCTGCTCCCGGTAGGCTTCGCGGTCCGTGAAAAAAAGCACCTTGCTGGGTATCAACTCGTACTGAAAAATCCTCACTGGTTCGTGAGTCTCGTCGATGTACTCGTTTAGTTCAGAGTAGTCGTCATAGACCAAATGCCGCGCCTCAAGATCACTGAACTGCCGATGGCAGCGATACAGGAAATTGACTATGGCATCGGCAGAGCGCGCCACAAACTCCGCTTGCAAACGTGTGCTGCTGGACTTGTAGCCATCCTTGCCGTGGGAAGCCAACCCTTCGAGATGGCGCAATTCGGTCAACCCTTGAATTGCAACATTCAAGCCTTCTGCAACATTGGCGAACTCTTGTAATATGTTCGGGTTTTCATCCGAACCGGCCTGCATTTTTACCTGCTGAAAGGTGGTCGCCAGCAGACTCTTCATGCCCTGCGGCGGCTCAATACCCTTGTCCTTGAGGATCGTCGCACAAACAGTCTCGATAAGCGCCCGACTGAGATCAAATGCCAGGTTGGGGGCATCATCGACGGCGCGCTCCAACGCACGGACATGCTGTTCAAGATGCATGGCAACTCCCGCCATGAACAAGACCTGGCGGGCGCCGTACATCTGGAAGGGCATCTCGTTGGCCATGATTCGCAGTTTATGCCATCAGGGTTTCCGGCACACGCAGTTCGCCACTCATCAGCTTGGGCAGCAAGGTGTCGCGCACCTCAGCCAATTGGCGGGACTGCGCATCGAGTTGCTGGCGCAGGGTGTTGAGTTCCTGCCAGCGCCGCGAGAAGGCTTCGGCAACGACCTTGGGCGGCAGCACCACGGGGATGGCGGCGAAATCTTTGAACGACAGGCTTTGCCGTACCGAACCGGAACAAAACTGGTTGATAACCGCTTTGGTTTGCGGCAAGTCGAGGAAGAAGCGCAAAAACCATTCGTAGCCCTGCGCTGGACGCAGCACGGTATAGACCGGGCTGACTGCGCCGATGATCTGCTCTTCCAGCATGCCGATGGAACCGATGTTGATTCGCGACGGGTTGTAGGCATAGTCCCATTGTTCGACGCGCTTGTATTTCGAGGTGTCCTGCGAATACACCTGCTTGGTGAAATGTTCGTCGGAGCGTTTCAGCTCGCCGCTGGCTACGGCAGACAGAATCACATGCCCATTGCCGGAGCCAACTTTGCCGGCACGCTCGGTCACGATGTCGGCCAAGGTCGTGGCCGACCAGCCAACGGGAATTTTGCCGAGATCTGAATCCTCAAAACTGTTTGGAAATAGCGCCGCAGTTTCTGCAGTCAGGCCGAATGGTGGATGACCTTCAACTTTGGCGCACACGGGATCGAAATCGACGAACCAGGACTGGAACAGTGCTCGTGCCATCGCTTCCAACATGGCATTCTGGCAGCGGTTGAGTTCAATCTTGTCGTCGAGACTGCAAAACACTTGGGCAATGGCGCGTTGCTCATCAATCGGAGGCAAGGTAATTTTTATTTGTCTCTGATCAACCAAGCTAAGGTAAGGCGCCATGTCCGTGGAGTGACTAAGTGTTGCTAACTGCCTTGAAAACTCTGGCCCCCTTGCCCATGACCGAAGAAACTCAGGGGACACCACATCAAAATTTTCGGAGCGCCAGTAACTCAGATGGGGTGAATATACAAATACTGGCATTTCGGTTGTCACAAACGCCGTTCGACCAGTGCTATTTCCTTTCGTCGTAATTACTACGTCTCCCGGAATGGAAAGCTTGGGCGCAACTCTAGGAGATAGATTTTCATAAAATCTATCCACACCCTCGAAATCTATGTGTGTATCTTTGACATGCGCGGCCCTGAGAAATATTGCACCCTGGCCACCAAGCTCCTCGTTCCTTGCTCGATAGCCATCGCTAATACGCAGCACGCCTTGATCTACTAATTCACCGAGACTTGTGCATTTCCATTGTGTACTCGTTCCTTCGCCAACCTCTTGACCTCCACCACCACTTTCTTGAAATTTGAAGTTGGCTCGGTTGCGTTCTTGAGGCATAGCTTTCCCCAATATGGTCTGCACGACCACTTTGTCTTTCTCGATGATCTTGCGGAACGATGCGCTGGTCGTCGCCCAATCCACCACATCCACTTTCCAGGGCAAATCGGATTCGGCAAAATCTTCGTTTAACGCCCCAAGAATTTGAAAACTTAGCGGCTGATCCGAGACGATGCACAAGTCCAGATCGGAATAATCCTTGGCTGTCCATTTGGCGCGCGAGCCAAAGGCCCATACCTCGTATTGCGGCACATGCTTGTGCAATATCGTTTGCACGATTTGCAACTGGTCAGGGCGGAGATCAAGCAGCATGCTTGGCCAGGCGTTTCAACAAGTCGCGCGCATCCGGCAGAAAAGACGGGATATGAGCAAATACCTGCGCTGCAATTACAGAATCGTAGGTGTGCGAGGTTTGATTGCGTGCGGTTACATGACCTAACCACGCCTCCGCATCGGCGATCAAGCCCATTTTTGCCGCTTCGCGGAAAGTGTCTTTTTTTGCGGAGGCTTCTTCATAGCCGAAGGTTTCTTTAAGCACGCGGATCAAAATCTGCCGGGATACATCCATGGTGATTTCAAACCGCTGGATCACGCCATCGCGGACGGTGAGCAACTGCGGGTATTGCTCGTGTTCTTCCAGCCCTTGTTCCAGTGCGGCAACCGCCAATTCCAATGCCCTGAAGCTCAAATCAGACATGTACTTTCTCCCTCATGCCAATCAGTAGATTGTTACGCCAAAGCAATCACAAGAAATCGTTCGGCCTGAGCTTGTCGAAGGCCAGTAGTAGCAAGGTGGCTGCGGTTCGACAGGCTCACCGCGAACGGTAACGGTTTTATCGGAACGAACGGCTACACGGAGTTTCATCAAGCATCTTTCGGTAGATCAATAAAACCCAGCGCGGCAAGATTGGCGCGTATCGCTTTATCCAATTTTGCGCCTTCGTCAAACTGCCGAACCAGTTCGGCGGAAAGACGGCACATTTTGTCCTCGAAGGGTTCGCTATCGCCTTCGATCAATTCGGCGCCAACATAGCGTCCGGGGGTGAGCGCAAAGCCTGCCGCGCGTACTTCGTCGAGGCTGGCGGCTTTGCAGAAACTGGGAATGTCGGCGTAGGTATCGGCGCTGTCGCCGCGCCATGCGTGATAGGTGTCGGCAATCTGCTTGAGATCGCCTTCGGCCAGTTCGCGGTGAGTGCGGTCGGCCATACGGCCGAGCTTGCGCGCGTCAATGAACAGCACTTCGCCGGAACGGTCGCGCAGCGGCTGGCCCACCCGCCCCTTGCCGTTACGCTTGTTGCGGGCGAGGAACCACAGGCAGACGGGAATCTGTGTCGAATAAAAAAGCTGGCCCGGCAGCGCCACCATGCAATCCACCAGCTTGGCTTCGACGATGGCGCGGCGGATGTCGCCTTCGCCGCCGCTGTTCGACGACAGGGAGCCGTTGGCCAGCACGAATCCGGCGACGCCATTGGGTGCAAGATGGTGGATGAAGTGCTGCACCCAGGCAAAGTTGGCGTTGCTGGCAGGCGGTAAACCGTAAGCCCAGCGTTTGTCTTCCTTGAGGCGTTCGCCGCCCCAGTCGCTCATGTTGAAGGGCGGGTTGGCGATGATGTAGTCAGCCTTGAGGTCGGGATGCAAATCGCGGTGGAAAGTGTCGCCCGGCTCCTTGCCGAGGTTGGCCTCGATGCCGCGAATGGCGAGGTTCATCATCGCCAGCCGCCATGTAGTGGAGTTGGATTCCTGCCCATACACCGACACGTCGCCGATCTTGCCGCCGTGCGCTTCGACAAATTTTTCGCTGCTGACAAACATGCCGCCCGAGCCGCAGCAGGGATCGTAAACCCGGCCTTTCCAGGGCGAGAGCATTTCAACCAAGAGCTTGACCACGCTTTGCGGGGTGTAGAACTGCCCGCCCTTTTTACCTTCCGCGCTTGCAAACTGCGAGAGGAAATATTCATAAACGCGCCCGATGATGTCCTTGCTGCGGCTTTCGGCATCGCCCAGCCCGATGCCTGCGATCAGGTTGACCACGCCGCCAAGGTTGCGTTTGTCCAGCGCGGGGCGCGCGTAATCCTTGGGTAGCACGCCCTTGAGGCGCGGGTTGTCCGTCTCGATGGCGACCATCGCCTCATCGATCAGCTTGCCGATATTGGGCTGTGTGGCGTGGCCTTGCAGGTAAGCCCAGCGCGCTTCCTTGGGCACCCAAAAAATATTTTCGGCAAGATATTCGTCGCGGTCTTCGGGATCGGCACCTTGGGCCTGCTGAGCAGCCAGCTCGTCATATTTTTCGCCAAAGGCATCGGAGATGTACTTGAGAAAAATCAGGCCAAGGGCGACGTGCTTGTATTCGGCAGCATCCATGTGGCCGCGCAATTTGTCGGCAGTGGCCCAGAGGGTTTGTTCGAAGCCGAGTTTTACGCCAGCCTTGGATTCATTCGCCATATTATTTCGACTTCCCCGATGGTGTGTTTATTGTTGCTAAGACAGCTCAATAACTGGGCGTGTTGCCCACGCCTCATGTGGCTGCCATTGTAGGGGCAATTCAACAAACCGCATAGGTGAGCCTGATGTGGCTGCGAACGGAATTGGGACAAAATGCTAAGCTATGCCGGATGAACAACCAAACCAAGCCGGGCCAACAATCGGCTCGCGTGTTCTTCGCGCTGTGGCCGGATGACGCGGAGCGCGCGGCTCTCGCCGCATGGCAGCCGGTATTGCACAAGCTGTGCGGCGGGCGGTCGATGCGCGCCGAGACGCTGCACAACACGCTGGTTTTTATCGGCGATGCTGAATTGCATGGCTTGGAGGCATTGCAGCTGGCGGCTCGTGAAGTCCGTGGGGAGAGTTTCGAGTTGTGTTTTGACGAAGCGAGCTACTGGGGGCACAATCACCTCGTGTATGCCGCACCCAGCCATGTGCCGCAACAACTGTCGCAACTGGTCGAGGGTCTGGGGCAATGCCTGACCGCGCATCGCTTCAAATTCGACCGGCGTGATTACCAGCCGCATGTCACATTGTTGCGCAACGCGCACTGGAGCGACACGCCGCTGCCCGCGATGCGGCCAGTGTGCTGGAAAATCAGAGATTTCGCACTGGTGCAATCCGTGCCTCGCGACGGGTTGGCCGATTATCGGGTGCTGGCGCGCTTCCCTCTGATAACATGTGGCGGATAATTTAACGGCCCACAATAGGAGTGCATGCATGCTCAATATTTTTACGCTGGAAGGCGGACGGCTGGCCAGTATCCAATCTGAAGAGATAGCAACGCGCAAACCGATCTGGGTAGATGCCATCGCGCCCAGCGAAGGCGAGCGTGAATGGGTAGCCCAAACTTTCTCTCTCATTCTGCCGCAGCCAGAGCACTTGCGCGATATCGAGGCAAGCGCACGGTTTTATGAAGAGAACGAAGAGCTGCATGTGCGCTCGGATTTTCTGCTCAGCAAGGAAAGCGATTCGCGTAGCGTGTTGGTAGCTTTCGTGCTTTCCAAAAACATCCTGTTCAGCGTACATGATGAAGATCTGCCGGTGTTCCAGCATTTCCGCCTGCACTCGCACGGCCAGCCCGATGTTGTCGCGGACAGTCTCGATGTGCTGATCGATCTGTACGGTTCAGATGTGGAGTTTTCCGCCGATGCGCTGGAAGAGGCTTACGCCGATCTCGGCGAAATCAGCGGCACGGTGCTCAACAACACGCTCAGCGACAAGCAGGCCGGCATCGTGCTGGCCGATATCGCCCATGCGGAACACCTGAATGGGCGCATCCGCCGCAACCTGATGGATACGCGCCGCGCGATTTCATTCCTGATGCGCAGCAAGCTGCTGGCGCCGGAACAGCTCGAAGAGGCGCGCCAGATCATGCAGGACATCGATTCCCTGGACGGGCATACCGCCTTCTTGTTCGACAAGATCAACTTCCTGATGAATGCCACAGTTGGCTTCATCAACATCAACCAGAACAAGATCGTGCGCCTGTTTTCGGTAGCTGCGGTGGCGTTGCTGCCACCCACGCTGATCGCATCCATCTACGGGATGAATTTCAAACATATCCCGGAGCTGGAATGGTTCTACGGTTACCCGCTGGCGCTGCTGCTGATGTTGACCTCCACCGCCGTACCGTTGTGGATATTCCACCGCAAGGGATGGCTGAAATAAGAGCGCCTTTTAGCCAGATAGATATCATATTCGCAATGGTAGAATTCAACCCATGCTCAATGACCGCGCACAAATCCTGCTCAAGACTCTGATAGAGCGCTATATCAGCGACGGCCAGCCGGTCGGCTCGCGCGCGTTACTACAGTATTCCGGCCTCGAAGTCAGCTCGGCGACCATCCGCCACGTGATGGCCGACTTGGAAGAAATCGGCCTGGTCAGCAGCCCGCACACCTCGGCGGGGCGCGTCCCGACAGGCCTCGCGTACCGGCTGTTTATCGACACCATGCTGGTCACCAAGCCGCTGGACAGTGCGCGCGTACAGCAAATGGAACACCAATTGCAGCCCGACAACCCGTCGCGCTTGATCGCCCAAGCCTCCAACATGCTTTCCGAATTAACCCATTTCGCAGGTGTGGTCGCCACGGCAAGGCGCAACGCAATCACCGTGCGCCAGATCGAATTTCTGCGCCTCGGCGAGAAACGCGTGCTGCTGATCATCGTGATGCCGGACGGCGAAGTAGAAAACCGCGTGCTGCTGGTCGAGCGCGATTACACCCAATCGCAGCTCACCGAGGCGGGCAACTTTCTCAACCAGCATTACATCGGCTGCAGCTTCTCGCAAATCCGCGACCGGCTGCGCGGTGAATTGCAGCAATTGCACCAGGACATGAGCGCGCTGATGGCTGCGGCGCTCGCGGCGGGCGATGCGGCGCAGGCAAAGCAATCCGAGGACTACGTCATCAGCGGCGAACACAACCTGCTGCATGTGGAAGAGCTGTCCACCGACATGAATCGCCTGCGCGGATTGTTTAATCTGTTCGAGAAAAAAACCGAATTGTTACACCTGCTCGATGCCAGCCGCAGGGGGCAGGGTATTCATATCTTTGTCGGTGCCGAATCGGGGCTGGCCTCACTCGACGAATGCAGCGTGATCACCGCGCCCTACTCCGCCGACGGCAAAGTGATCGGCACGCTCGCCGTGGTCGGCCCGAAGCGCATGGATTACGAGCGGGTGATACCCATTGTCGATATTACGGCGCGGCTGCTGGGCAACGCACTGTCGCAGAGTTGAAAGCGAAGATCGATCCGCAGATTACACAGATTACGCCGATTAAAACTAAACCAATCTGCGTTAATCTGCGTAATCTGCGGATAAATATGTTTTTCAAAAACTATGAGCTACCAGACTGAACCTGAATACACACACGGCACACCGGAAAAGACCGGCATCCTGCTGGTCAACCTCGGCACGCCGGATGCGCCCACGCCGGAGGCGGTGCGCCGCTACCTGAAGGAATTTTTGAGCGACCCGCGCGTGGTGGAAATGCCGCGCCTCCTGTGGTGGCTAATCCTCAACGGCATCATTCTCAACACGCGCCCGAAAAAATCCGCCGCGAAATATGCCTCGATATGGTTAAAGGAAGGTTCGCCGCTGCGCGTCTATACCGACAAACAGGCCACGCTTCTACAGGGTTATCTCAGCCGGCGTACCAAAGTACCGTATGTGGTGGAATACGCGATGCGCTACGGCAACCCTGGCATTCCCCAAGTGTTGCGCAAACTTAAAGAGCAGAATTGCCAGCGCATATTAGTCGTACCGATGTATCCGCAATATGCCGCCAGCACCACCGCTACGGTGTGCGACATCGTGTTCGGCGCATTGCAGCAGATGCGCAACGCCCCCGCGTTGCGCACCATCAAACACTTCCACGACCACCCCGGCTACATCAAGGCGCTGGCGGGCAGCATCAACGACTACTGGATGAAAAACGGCAGGCCGGAGAAGCTGCTGATGAGCTTCCACGGCCTGCCGGAATACACGCTGCAAAAAGGCGACCCCTACCACTGCGAATGCCACAAGACCGGCCGCCTGCTGGCGCAGGAGTTAGGTTTGAAGCCGGAGCAATACACCGTCAGCTTCCAGTCGCGCTTCGGCAGGCAGGAGTGGCTCAAACCCTACACCGCCGCCACGCTGAAAGAACTCGGGCAGAAAAAGACCAAACGCCTCGACTTGGTCTGCCCCGGCTTCGTCGCCGACTGCCTAGAGACGCTCGAAGAAATCGCCATGGAAGGCAAGCAGGAATTTCAGCACGCGGGCGGCGGCGAATACCACTACATCCCCTGCCTCAACGACCGCAACGACTGGATACACGCGCTGACCGACTTGGTGCTGGATAACCTGCAAGGCTGGCTGATCGAGCCGGATAAGGCGGAGTTGGAGCAAAGCAGGCTGCGTGCTTTGGCGATGGGGGCAAAGAAATGAAAGCGGGTAACGCACTTTTGATTTGGATGTTATTCAACTGCCCTGATAAGAGATTAAGCCTTTTATCGGGAGCTTCTTTACGTTAGATGACAGATCAACCATCACTTCAGTCAGATACTTCGCACCTGATCAATAGCTTTGATCAGTGGGGGAAGCTTGTAAGCTTCATTGGTAGCGTTCTACTATTCTTCTCAGTATTCTATGATTTCAGTTTCTTGATTGCATTGGGGATTCATTTTTCTGAAGTCCCAACAACTATCTCGGATCATATTCGCAGTGCTATTGTATGGTTGCCTCAAGTCGGCGGAATGGTGCTCATAGTCTTCATTTACGAGCTGGTAATGCGGAGGATTGAAGGTGGAAAAACAGAAGAGGAGATCATTGCCTCTTCTTCGAAC
>CAIZNF010000141.1 GCA_903934275.1 uncultured Nitrosomonadales bacterium | reverse complement strand
GGCACCAATCGAATGCCGGTGATACTGCTGTTTTGCACTGTGGACAAAAGGTTTGCGAAATCGCCCGTTTTGTTGTTGCTTGGGGCGCAGTCAAGTTTTCCGCCACCAGAATTCCTGCCAACGCCGGGATAAGTAAATTACCAATGTTTCTGCCACACATACGACTCTCCTTGAACCATTTCAATCCTAACACAAGCATATAAACCTATTTTCCGCCCCCTATCAAATAGGGTTTGGTGGTAAAGTGGCCAGAATATCCAAGATTTGTCTTTGAACAGGGCGCGGTTTTGGGTAATGAACTTTGAGATGGCCATCCGGGTATCGAGCCACTACGATGGAGTAATCTTGAAAGGCTTTGAACAGCTTCTCAGCAGTTGGATAAGGATTGTCATGCCCTTTTGGCATCAAACCTTTGATTATTTTCTTGTTCTTGGCAATATCCTGACGGACGTAATACTCAACAAGAGTTGCAATTAAGACCGCCAGCATGATCAGGAAGGTCAAGCCAGCCAGTCGTTGCGGTGAATGCAGCCAGAGTGGACGAATTTGAACCGGACTTTTGATGAAATCGAAGGTTTGTTCAACACTCACCTGTTCTTTGTACTTCTTCATCACTTCACCAGCCGAGAGCCGCTCCACCGAGACATTTGTACAGAGTAAAACGAGCCCATCAAATCGTCCGGATTGTGCAACAGCTTCCAAATTACAGTTCCAAGTCAGTTGCCAGTCTTGTTTTTCATCGGTTCCAACCAGGTTATATTCGTAGTAGCTGTTGGCATGAGCCTTTTTGAGTAGTTTTCCAAGCTGATCGAGAATGAAAGCTCGGCTGGTGTAACTGTATTTGCCAAGCAGGCGCGCCACTTTTTGCAAAGCTTGCTCGCCAGCCTCAAGTTGTTTTAGGCGTTGACGCGCATCCAATTCTGCTTTGCTGCTGTTCCAGCTAAAAATCCAGCGTAACGGGTAGGTTTTGCCAGTTGCCTCATCAGTTACGTCGTGTTCTATTTCGCAAACCCGGTAACGTGGACGAGATTCTAATGGTTTGCGCTGGTCATTACGGGCAGCGTAATCCACCTCGATCCAACTGCGCTTGCCAGACTGAATCTCTTGCCAGGTCTGTTCCCATTTCGCCTTGGCGGTGTCTGTCCAAGGGTGCGCGCCAAGAAAAGATTGCTTTGTTTTGCACATTGCTAGCATAGTCGCGTGATTACAACCTTTGCGGTCAAAAATCAGCACTGTATTGCTCAGATCGAGCCCAGATTTGCGCAATCCCAGCAAATCCACCAGATAGACGCCATCGTCGCTCTGATTGCCGTCCCAAAGCTTGTACCAAAGCGGTATGTGCTTGCTGGCAATCAAGCTTAACACAAATTGTACGTTTTTCGGCTTGCCATCTTTGTTGTAGCCTTGTAATAACTTTGGCGCATACTCTTCTTCGATGGGTTGGCCCTGTTCATCCTCGTATGCACCTTCAAAATAAACCGAGGTTGTATCAGCATGTAACCATTCCAATATCACTGAAAATTGGCTAACGGCACGCACAATGATCTTCAACCAAATCTGCGCCGCGTGTTTAGCCAGGGATTCCATCATTGCACCCAGGCGGTCATCGTCCAACCAGGATGCATCAATGCCCAGTAATTGGTCGATGCCATGCTGTTTTGCCCATTCAGGCAGCAAATACAATGGCTGTGGATCAAAACTAAGCCGATTGATGATCACTGCTTGCGACAAAGTACCGTAGCTGGCACCAATTTCGGGTTGGTATTCCATAAACGAGTCTATCGTTTCGACAATGCCCAATCGATTCAGAATATCTTTCACAATGTAGGCTATACCGATTTGATAGGTCTCATATTCAATTTCTGGTTGCATAGTCGTTTGAGAGTCCATGCACCAGATTCTACCCTGCTTCGATCGCTAAACCCCTTTCAGGGGGTAGCGGAAAATAGGTTATTATGCAATAGAATGGCACAGCTGTGCAAGGTGACTTTTTATTTACCCGCAGATCAAAAGATTATAAAGAAGACAATGACAAAAATTCTCATCCTAGGGATCAATTTCTATCCTGAACTGACTGGCATCGGAAAATATACGGGGGAGCTGGCTACTTATTTGATCGCCAGCGGTCATGAGTTGCGTGTTATCACAGCGCCGCCTTATTACCCTTATTGGTGCGTGCCGC
>CAIZNF010000140.1 GCA_903934275.1 uncultured Nitrosomonadales bacterium | reverse complement strand
GGCTGAAAATCCAAGCGGTGTATAATTCAAAAACAGCAGTTCGATCCGCAGATTACGCAGATTACCGCAGATTTTCAGTCTGTTGCAGATATGTATCTTCTCACCCGATAGGTGAGTCGGCGACACAATGTTACTTGTTGTTTAATCGGCGAAAATCTGCGTAATCTGCGGACAACTGCTTTTTCTAGGATAATGCACGCTCATTTGCGCGACCGCGTCGCGCTCCACTTTATAAAAATTGCATGATCAGAAAATTCCTCAAGCGCGTATTTCGCAAACCGGCTAAAACCAAGACAGC
This sequence comes from uncultured Nitrosomonadales bacterium, assembly GCA_903934275.1. Lineage (GTDB taxonomy): Bacteria > Pseudomonadota > Gammaproteobacteria > Burkholderiales > Gallionellaceae > Gallionella. The sequence continues at coordinate 5,354 of CAIZNF010000140.1, read as the reverse complement.
AGGAAATGCCCAGGTGATCCCATTTGAGCTGCATGGCGTAGCACGCGAACAAATCAGTTACGGGGCGAAGAAGGTCACCGATGGCCTGCAAGCGGCGGGCTATCAGGCCTACGTGGTCGGCGGTGCGGTGCGCGACCTGCTGCTGGAGCGAACCCCCAAGGATTTCGATATAGCGACCGATGCCACACCGGAACAGGTGCGCCGCGTGTTTCGCCGCTCACGCATCATCGGAAGGCGCTTTCAGTTGGTGCATGCGATGTTCGGCGAAGAAGTGGTCGAAGTCTCCACTTTTCGGAGCATGATCGAGGCCGAAGATGCGCAGACTGACGAGCATGGACGCCTGTTGCGCGACAACCAGTTCGGCGATCAGGAACAGGATGCTGCGCGGCGCGATTTCACCGCGAACGCGCTGTTCTACGATCCGTCCACCCAGGAAATTTACGATTATCACAACGGCTATGCCGATACCCGCAAACACCTGCTGCGCATGATCGGCGACCCGGCAGTGCGCTACCGCGAAGACCCGGTGCGGATGGTCCGCGCGGTCCGCTTGTCCGCCAAACTGTGCTTCCGGCTGGATGCCGCAACTGCCGCAAGGATCGGCGAAATGAAGGATTTGCTCGACAATGTGCCGCAGTCGCGTTTGATTGATGAGGTGTTGAAAATGTTGCTGTCCGGCCATTCGGTGGAATGCATTCAGCAATTGCGCAAGATGAATCTGCATCATGGCTTGCTTCCGCTGCTGGATGTGATCCTGGAGCAGCCGATGGGCGAAAAATTTGTCATGCTGGCATTGCGCAATACCGACGAACGCATTAATCAGGATAAGACAGTTTCCCCCGCGTTTTTGTTTGCCGCTTTGCTCTGGCATGAGGTGCTGGCGGCGTGGAATATCCGTGTGCAGCAGGGCGAGCGTCCGGTGGGCGCAATGCACGCGGCGATGGATGATGTGCTGGCCAGACAGAAAGCGCAACTTGCCATCCCGCATCGCCACGATGCAGTGATGAAGGAAATCTGGCTGCTGCAGCAACGCTTCGAGCAACGTGCCGGGCAGCGCCCGTTTCGTTTATTGGAACAGCCGCGTTTTCGCGCCGGATTCGACTTTTTATTGTTGCGCTGCGCCAGCGGCGAAGTGGATGACGAGCTCGGCTTGTGGTGGGATGAATTTCAGGATGCCAGTGCCGAACGGCAGGCGGAAATGTTGCAACCGGAACAAGCGGGGGACAAAAAACGCCGCCGCCGCAAGCCCCGAAAAACCCCGGAAACGACATCAGCAGACGAACCGACCGCATGATGGAAACCTCTAGAAACCCGGAGTTCGCCAAAATGTTCCACCAGAAGACACCGATCTGCTATGGGTTAAATCGCCAGCAAGTAACCGGGTGGGCTCTGCCCACCATGTCGGGCGTGGCCCGACCTACATTTGATTCCCTTCGCACGGTTTAGCATAATGCCGCGCATCGCCTTCATCGGGCTAGGCAGCAACCTGGAAGACCCGCGCAGCCAATTGCAGCGAGCCTTTGCGGAATTTGACGGGCTGCCGGAGACGCGCCTCGTCGCCCGTTCATCGCTGTACCGTAGCGCGCCGATGGGCTATCTTGACCAACCGGAATTCGTGAATGCGGTGGCGAAAATCGAAACAACTCTGACCCCGCAAGCTTTGCTGCAAGCACTGCTGCAAATCGAGCATCAGCATGGTCGCGAGCGCACCTTCCGCAACGCTCCGCGCACGCTGGATCTGGATATATTGCTGTACGGCGACGCACAACTACATGAGCATGGCCTGACTATTCCGCACCCGCAGATGCACTTGCGCCCCTTCGTGTTGCAACCGTTGCTGGAAATTGCGCCGAATGTTCTCATACCCGGCATAGGTCAAGCCGGAATGGCTTTCGAAAGATGTCAGGATCAAGTATTGGAGATGCTTCCCGATGTTGCCTGACGCAGGCTCTTGCCGCTATGTGGTAGTGGAGGGGCCGATAGGTGTCGGCAAGACCAGTCTGGCGCGCCGCCTTGCGCAACATTTTGCCGCCGCGACACTGCTGGAAAAACCCGACGAAAACCCATTTCTAGCCAAGTTTTATCAGGATCCAACACGCTACGCATTGGCGGTGCAATTGTTCTTCCTGTTCCAGCGTGGCAACGAAGTACGTGATCTGGCGCAGATGGATTTGTTCGGCGCAAGCACTGTATCGGATTACTTGTTCGACAAGGATCCGTTGTTTGCGCGCCTTAATCTGGGCGACGCGGAGTTCGCGCTGTATCAGCAGATTTTTCAAAATCTGCAATTGCAGGCTCCCGTGCCGGATCTGGTGATCTATTTGCAGGCCGCGCCGGAAACGCTGGTGGAGCGCGTGCGCCGCCGTGCAAAGCCTTATGAGCAGACCATTTCCGATGCCTATTTGCTGCGTGTGGCACAAAGCTACAGCGATTTCTTTTATCATTATGATGCCGCACCGGTATTGATGGTGAATACCGAATATTTGAACTTTGAGGATAATGACGAAGATTTTACTTTGCTGTTGCAGCGCATCAATGAAATGCGCGGACCGCGCGAATTTTTTAGCAGGGGATGATTGAGGTAGGGTAGCAGTTCCACCGCATAACCCAACGTACAAAACCGTAGGGACACGCTTTAACCGGAGAATATGATGAGAGCCACATTGACCACATTACAAGCCATGCGCGGCAAGGACGAGAAAATCGCCGTACTGACCTGCTACGACGCGAGTTTCGCCAAGCTGCTCGAAGCAAGGGGTATCGATGTGCTGCTGGTAGGCGATTCGCTCGGCATGGTGTTGCAGGGACACGAAACCACGCTGCCGGTTACGCTGGACGACATGATCTACCACACCGCCTGCGTGGCGCGTGGTGCGAAGCAGGCGTTCATTGTCGCCGACATGCCGTTCGGCACATTCCAGGTCAGCCCGGAAAAAACTTTTGAATACGCCGCGCGGCTGATGGCGGCGGGCGCGCAGATGGTCAAGCTGGAAGGCGGCGCTGCGATGATTGAGACAGTGAATTTTCTTACCGAGCGAGGCATTCCGGTATGCTGCCACATCGGGTTGACCCCTCAATCGGTGCATCAATTGGGTGGTTATCGCGTGCAAGGCAAGGAACATGCCACCGCGCAAAAATTGATTGGGGACGCGGCAGCACTCGAGCGAGCCGGTGCGAGCATGATCGTACTGGAAGCCGTGCCCGCGTTGCTGGCAGCGGAAATCACCGCGCAACTAACCATCCCCACCATCGGCATCGGCGCGGGTGTGGCGTGTTCCGGCCAGGTGCTGGTGCTGCACGATATGCTGGACATTTATCCGGGCAAGAAACCGCGCTTTGTTAAGAATTATATGCAGGGTGCATCTTCTATCGCTGAGGCGGTGGCGAGCTATGTCGCCGAAGTGAAGAACGGGAGTTTTCCGGGGCAAGAACACAGCTTTTGATTTCAGGGAATCTCCATAAATCCAAACTCCGTCACGATACTGCGTTGCTCATAAAAAATTACTCCCAACGTATCAAGCATATGCGTCGTCGCATCTGGAAGCCCAAGTTTGATCGCTACTTGCCTATCGAGCGCAGAAATCAGATTCTGCATGAGTTGAAACCTGTAGGAGCGCGATTTATCGCGCGATAGCCCAGCAAATCAATCGCCCGATGAATCGGGCTCCTACGACAACGGCATCACCCAAAAGGTGAGTGGCATCGAATACACAAAAACCAAACACCATACGGGCTAACGCACAAATATGAGAGGCTAACTGCTCTTTCTAGGTTGAAGGGAGTGATAGAAAAAACGACGCAAGGGTGCGCATCACCCTGCTGCTCACCGCCTTGCGCTGGCTCGAGATTAACCCGATAAATTTAACCGCGAAGAAATTTCATCGTGAGAATCACATGTCGTCCAGGCCATCGGCTGCAAGCACTTCAAAAGCGCGCGACGTTTCTCGCACAGCAGCAAAATCCGGGTGCGATTTCAATTCTTCAGTGAGTTGTTCGAGCACGGTTTCGCGTGCCAACAATGCTTGCTCCATAAGATTTTGCACAACCTCACTCCGTTCACGGGACGGAATCGTTTCATTGAAGCGGCGCAAAACAAACGGGTCAATACTATAAAATGCTCCCAGTGTGCTCATTGGACACCTCTACAGTGTTCAGTATTACTGAATCTATTACGCCGCCACGGGTTGGTATTGGTGTATCTTTGCCAAGACATCCTCCATCGCTACGCGCGCTTGCTCGGTATCGTAGTGCGCTTGCAGGTTTACCCAGCTTTGTGCATCTGTGCCAAAAAATGCTGCCACGCGCAGGGCGGTATCTGGCGTAATTGCCCGCTGCCCGGAGCAAATCTGTCCGATGCGCCGTTGCGACACACCAATTTCTTTCGCCAGCCGATATTGGGTAATGCCCATCGGCCTTAAAAAATCCTCCAGCAAAATCTCGCCGGGGTGCGTTAATGGGATTTCTCGTTTCATAGCAACCTCCTCAATGGTAATCAACTATTTCAACCGCACCAGCGTTCCCCGCCTGCCACACAAAACACACGCGCCATTGATCATTGATGCGGATGCTGTATTGCCCTGCCCGATCACCTGACAATTGCTCCAACCGATTGCCCGGCGGCACACGCAAGAAATCAAGCGTTGTAGCCGCATTTACTTGTTGCAGCTTGCGCACCGCCACTACTGCGATATTAGCAAATCGCGCCACGCGACACCCATCAAATAAGGATTTTGTATCGCTGCATTTGAAGTTGGCAATCACGGTCAAAATACTAACCCGCCTAGTTAGTAATGTAAAGCATTATCAATGCATTGAGGCTACCTCTACTTCGAGAAGAAATCCGGTTTGGCGTTGCCTGATGGGTGTGCAAATAGCTGCCAAGAATCGTCACCAACCTGACAAATTTTGACATTCAAATGGCTGGCTTTGCCATTTTCATCCGCCACACAAGATGCTGCAAGCCCATTTTTTCTCATGGATAATCTGGGTTAACTGCACCCCGCCCCGCCACACAGTAACAGCACTCAATCTTGTTGCTTACAAACCGTAAATCTGACGCACGGCAACTTCTATCGCGGCCATATCCTGTTGCGAGAGGGTTCCCATTTGCTTTCCCAATCGGGATTTATCTGCGGTACGAAACTGATGACATAAAGCACAGAATCCGGTTTTCCCGCTGAGGGGGCAGGCACAATTAGCGGTAGAAGTAGTGGGCGCGGAGAAGATGAAAGCGGAATAATCCCAACTGTGCGCAGCTTATTATTGAACCTAGAAACGGCAGTTCAATCCGCAGATTACGCAGATTAACGCAGATTTTCAAGCAGTTATCAATGATTACAGTATCACCCAGAAGG
>CAIZNF010000139.1 GCA_903934275.1 uncultured Nitrosomonadales bacterium | reverse complement strand
TTCCTGGCTTGCGCGGCAGCTTGCTGTTCCGCTTTGAGCTTGGCTTTTTGCTCGGCCACCCGTTTCGCCGCTTCGGCTTCTGCAATTTTCCTGGCTTGCGCGGCAGCTTGCTGTTCCGCTTTGAGCTTGGCTTTTTGCTCGGCCACCCGTTTCGCCGCTTCGGCTTTCGCAGTTTTCCTGGCCTGTGCTGCGGCTTCAATTTTGGCCTTCTGTTCGGCTTTTACCCGCTCAGCTTCAGCTTTGGCTTCCGCTGCCTGCTTCGCTTTTTCTTCTTCTGCCGCCTGTGCCTCTTGCTTTGCCTTTAGCCGTGCATTGGTTTCGGAAATCAACATTTTCCTTTGCGCATCCTGTTTGGTATCGGCAGGGCGTAATGCGATGCCACCCGCATTTCCAGTATTGCCTTGCAAAGCGATCAGCAGGCTGTTGCCTTCGGTTTTGATGTTGTAGAGAAACATTTCATTGAGATAAAGCATCAATCGCGTGCGCCCACCAGACTGAACAATATTGGCACTGCGCAACCCACCTTCAGCAAATTCATGAACGGGCTCACTCAGCCCGTTTTCAGTATCGTGAAAATCGAGCACAATATGCGGCGAGGGGCTGATAATAAACTCGGTGTCCGGCAATTTGCTCAATGGCCGCACCAAATCGACCTTGATAACTGTCGAACTGCTGTTGTAACCAACGGACAGTGCGGTAATGATGTTCTGCGCGTATACCCCGCTGGTGATCGACATCAGGCCGACAAATATCCAGCCAGCTAAACCTAATAATCTCATATTGTGCATTTGGTCCACCATAAAGCGTATCCGACATAGCCTGCAAACTGCTGTTGGCAAAACACCCGCCGAAAATCAAGTGCTGATTAGAATACCGACTCACGTTATTTTGAAATTTATCTCATTCCCACGCGACTTGCATGAATGCTGTTATCTCGGTACCAGCGGCAGAAGACGTACTCGTTCACGCAGTTCATCGGCAACAATCAGCGCACCCAGCTTCAGCTCCACTTCAAAACGTCTGAGCAAAACGACAGCACGATGGGCAAGTACCGCAGGAGACACATCCTGTGTGCGTATTTGGAACACACTGGGTAACCCAACACCGGTTAACGCCAGCATCGCTCCAAAATCCAGATCATGGGTAAAGATGACATATTCGTGCTGACGTGCCCAAGCAAAAAGCTGATTATCCGGTGCGTCAGGTTGACCAACTTTACTCCAATGAATCGCCTCAAATCCGCCTGCCTCTAGTGAGGTTACCCAAGTCGGCGAGAGATTCATGTCAACAAGGAGTTTCATGCAGCGATTAGTGGCAATTCCATTTCTTCTGCTCGCCAAGCGGCAAAGCTCAGTGCTTGCTTGATGTCCTCTGCCTCAAGATAGGGGTATAGGGCAAAAATATCTTCTTGCGTATACCCTGCCGCCACCAAGCCCGTGACCATACCAACTGTAACGCGCAGTCCTCGCACACAAGGCTTTCCGCCCATCACATTGGGGTCAAAGGTAATTCGTTCAAGGTGCTTCATTGCATTTCCTTTCGGACACAGTGAGGTTGCATTATAGCTGGCAAGCATTGCTGTAGATCAGGCGTAGTTGGCTGTTCGCACCCGGCAGCTTGATTCGGCGGTGCGACCCCACCCTACGAAAATGTACTTTCAATTTAAAATTGGAATTACAGGCATTCTTCAGTTGCAAGTTTGTTATCCGGTACAGGCAGGCGCAGCCATGCGGCATACAGCGCGGGAATAAACAGGATGGTGAGCAGCGTGGCGACCAGCAGGCCGCCCATGATCGCATATGCCATCGGTCCCCACAGCACGCTGTGGGTCAGCGGGATCATCGCCAAGATCGCGGCGGCGGAAGTGAGCATGATGGGGCGGAAGCGGCGCACGGTGGATTCGCGGATGGCATCCCAGGGAGCTAGCCCCGCTTCGCGATCCTGGCGGATCTGGTCGATGAGGATCACGGTGTTGCGCATGATCATGCCTCCCAGCGCGATGGTACCGAGCATCGCGACGAAACCGAACGGTTTGTTGAATACCAGCAGCGCCATGGCGACACCGATGATGCCGAGCGGCGCGGTCAGTACCACCATGAAAGTGCGCGATAGCGATTTCGTCTGGATCATCAGGAAGCCGAGCACCACCGCCATCATCAGCGGCATGCCCGCGTTGATGGAATCCTGCGCGCCGGAATTTTCACCATATTCACCACCGGGTTCGATGATGTAGCCGTCCGGCAATTTGGCGCGCAACGCATTCAGTTTTGCATCCAGCGCGATGGCGGCATCGGTGGGCTGTACGCCCTCGGTGACATCGGCGCGCACGCTCAGAGAAATGTCGCGGTTTTTGCGCCAGATGATCGGGTCTTCCAGCGCATGGGAAATTTTTGCGACTTGGCGCAGCGGCACGCTGCCGCCTTGCGCGGAAGGTATTTCCAGCGCGCCGACCTGTTCCAGTTGTTTGCGTTCGGTAGCGGGTGAGCGCAGCACGATGCCGATCAGCTGGTCGCCTTCGCGCAATTGGCTGATACCCAACCCATCCGTTGCGACGCGCAGGGTGCGCGCAATGTCGGTCGAAGTGATGCCCGCCGCGCGCGCGCGATCCTGATCCACATCCACGCGCAGGGCTGGTATTTGCACGCCCCAGTCCGGATGCACGTCGCGCAGGTGTTCATCATTGCGCATCACCGTTGCCACTTCATCGCCCAGCCGCTTGACCGTCGCCAGGTCGCCGCCCAGCACGCGGAATTCCACGGGGTATTGAATGGGGGGGCCAAGTTGTACGCTGTTGGCGCGGGCGCGCACGCCGGGGAAATCGGTGGCAAATATCTGGCGCATTTTTTTCAGCACCCGCTCGCGCGTTTCGATGTCGCGGGTAAGCACCACGGTCTGCGCAAAATTGGGCCGGAATAATTGCTGGTCCAGCGACAGGAAAAAGCGCGGCGAGCCGTAGCCGACATAGGTGACGTAACTTTCAATATCCTTTTCTTTCGCGAGTATTTCCTCGACCCGTGCGGCTTCGCGTTCGGTGGCGCGGATGCTGGAGCCTTCCGGTAGCCAGAGATCGAGCATCAGTTCGGTGCGGTTGGAGGAAGGGAAGAATTGTTTCTCGGTGAATTTCATTCCGATCCCGCCGAGAATAAATAGTGCAAAGGTGCCGATGAGTACGGTCTTGCGGTGGTGCAAACACCACTCGATGAGGCGGCGCAGCTTGCGGTAAAACGGCGTGTCAAAAATATCGTGGCCGCGACCCTCGTGGCTTTTCAGCAGATGAAAGCCCGCCAGCGGCGTGACGAAAATCGCGGCGACCCACGACATGATCAGCGCGATGGTAACCACGGCGAACATGGCGAAAGTGTATTCGCCGGTAGCGGATTGGGCGGTACCGATTGGCAGGAAACCGGAGGCGGTGATCAGCGTGCCGGTGAGCATGGGGAACACCGTGGCCGAATAGGCGAAGCTGGCGGCGCGCATCCGGTCATAGCCTTCTTCCAGCTTGCGCACCATCATTTCCACCACGATCATCGCATCGTCCACCAGCAGGCCGAGCGCGATGATCAGCGCGCCGGTGGAGATGCGGTGCAGATCTATGTTGAAAATGCGCATCAGCAAAAGAGTGGCTGCGATTACCAGCGGAATGGTGACCGCGACCACCATCCCGGCGCGGAAACCAAGGCTGATGAAGCTGACCAGCAGCACGATGGCAACCGCTATCAGAAACGATTCCATGAATTCGCCCACCGCATTTTTAACCACGGCGGGCTGGTTGGAAACGCGGGCGAACGAGATGCCGATGGGAAGTTGGCCTTTCAGCGCATTCATCTCGCGGTCGAGGTCTTCGCCCAAGCGCAGCACATCGCCGCGTTGCTTCATCGAAACCGCAACGCCGACGGCGGGTTTGCCCGCATAGCGCATGGTGGTTTCCGGCGGATCGAGATAGCCGCGCGCCACCTCGGCGATGTCGCCCAGCCGCAACGTGCGCCCGTTCACGCGCAGCGGCAGGTTTTTCAGTTCACCCAGCGATTCGAAATTGCCGCGCACGCGCAACGGCACCGAAAAGTCGGCGGCATGCAGCCGCCCCGCATCCTGCACGATGTTCTGCGCCTGTATTGCCTGCGCGATTGCCAGCGGCGGGATACCCAAGGTGGCGAGACGCTGGGTGGAAATAGAAACCGTGACCTGCTCCGGTTGCACACCGATCAACTCAACTTTTAATACGTCGGGCAGAGTGTTCAAATGTTGTTGCGCCAACTCCGCATAACGACGCAGCTCAGTCAAGCTGAAACCTTCGCCGGTGAAGGCATAGATGGAGCCGAACACATCGCCGAACTCATCGTTGAATGTCGGCGCATTCGCACCTGCGGGCAGAGTGTGCTGGATGTCGCTGACCTTCTTGCGCACCTGATACCAGAGCTGCGGTACCTGTTCACGCGGCGCGGTATCCCGCAATTGCAGAATGATGATGGATTCGCCGTTGCGCGAATTGCTGAAAGCTTTCCAGTAATAGGGTGTCTCCTGTAATTTTTTGACGATGCGCTGGGTGATCTGTTCGTCCACCTGACTGGTGGTCGCGCCCGGCCACAGGGTACGAATTACCATTGCACGAAAGGTGAAATCCGGGTCTTCGCGCTGTCCGAGCTTGGAATAGGAGAGCAACCCGGCGATGCCGATCACGGCGATGAAAAACCATGCCAGTTCGCGGTTCCGTAGGGCGAGTGCGGTCAGGTTGAAACGCTCGTTCATGGCAACAGTTTGACCTTCTCGCCGTCGCGCAACAGGTTAGCGCCCGCGACCACCACCGTGTTGCCGCTGGAAAGACCGGAAGCGACACGCACCATGTTGCCCTCAATGCTGGCGACGACGATGGGAGTTGCATGCACGATGCCCGCTTCATCCACTTGCCACACCGAAGATTTTCCATCGCGGCCAACTACGGCGGACAGCGGCAGACGTATGGCAAGGTCGCCTGCGGACTGCATCTGGACAGTTGCGCTCATGCCAAGCTGCATGGCCGCATCCGCATTCTTGACGGCGATGCGTGCGGCGTAAGTGCGCGTGGCAGAATCGGCTGCGCCGGCCAGTTCGCGCAATGTGCCCCGATAATTTTTATCCGGCAACGCATTCAGGTTAACCGTGAAACCGGTGGAGGAACGGAAGCGGGAAAATTCCATCTCCGGCAGATGAACTAAAATTTCTTTTTCGCCGGACTGGGCGAGATGCAACACTGGCTGCCCTGCACCAGCTACCTGCCCTGCATTACAGTTGTACACGGTGATGATGCCATTGTTTTCGGCGGTCAATGCGGTGTAATTGACCTGTCTGGATTGCCCGGCATGGGCGGATTTCAATGCATCCAGTCGCGCGCGCGCGGCATCGGCAGCAGCCTGTTTCTGATCGAGCGCGGCGGCTGACACGAAACCCTTTTCGCGCAAGTTGTGATAGCGCGCCAGCTCCGCATCGGCAAGAATGGACGCACTGCGCGCTTCTGCCGCGCCAGCCGCACCGACTTGCGCGGCCAACTCATAATCGTTTGGTTCCAGCCGTGCAAGCACTTGACCGCGCCGCACCGTATCACCCAGATTCACTTTGCACTCGATTATCTTGCCACCTACGCGGAACGCGAGCGGCGCTTCATGCCGCGCGCGCACCTCTCCCGGCATACTGAACGCGGACTCGCTAATCCCCATGCTGATGCGAATGGTTTTTACTGGGCGCAGTGGTTCGGGCGGAACGGGCGGTTTGTTGCAGGCGGCCAGCAACAAGACAGGCATGGCAAAGATGCCGCATCTGATGATAAAAGCTGCCATGCCCGCATCCCTCTCCCCGACTCTACCCATAAGCCTCAAGCTGGCAATGGATTGGGCCGTTCCTCGAAGCTCGCCTGCGGCTCGTTTTGTAGGGTGCATTTCATGCACCTCGGCGCGCGGAGCGCACCCTACGGCGAGTTTCGCGATAAAGGGCAACAGATAAGCGGTTTTACGCATGGGGCAGCTCCTTGTGGAATGTGCCTTGCCACAAGGCGCGCAGGGCGGCATCGAGTTCGGTCAAGTAATCTGGGCGCAGCATGGCGGATACCTCGTCATCGGCGCTATCTTGACCGCAGCATCCGACCAATTGCCATAATCCGAGAATCAATGCATACGAGCGCATCAGCAGGCGTACGCCGCCGATGCCGTCCGGCAGGGAAAAATGTGCACAGAGCAATTCGCCCGCCGTACCGAGCCGCTTCGCCATGCGCTGATCGAATGCCTGTGCGGTTTCCGGGGTAACTCCCTTGTGCATCAGCCCCGCGACCAGCGTAGCGAGCGGCAGGAAGGCGGGGACACCAGCGATGTATTCGCGCGTCAATTGCATCATGTCGTCGAGGCTCATGCGCTCCGGTTTCGAAGCGCGCGCGATCAGTGCGGAGAAAAAAATTTCGGCGTGCCGCTCGTGCGCGGCCAGCAGCAAGTCTTCCTTGCTCTTGAAATAAAGATAGACCGTACCTTTCGCCAGCCCGGCCTCATCCGCCACTTCGGCCACGCCGGGAATGCGCTCGGGGTGTTGCAGCCACAGCGAGACCGCAGCATCCAATAACTGGTTGATGCGTTGTTCGCGTGCTTCCGCGCTGGCAGGGGGACGGGCCATTTATGACTCCCGGTCATTTAATGGCGCAATGATAAATGACCGGCGGTCATAAATTCAAGTGTTATTTAAACCAAAAAACGTAGTTGAGCCTTTGTGTTGCGATTAAAGCCAGCGTGCTACCCGGCTTTTGCGCCTTCGATGCAGGCAATTTTTGGAGCGAAGCTGTTGCCATAGAGCTAGATTCATCGAGCGAGCGATTGATCGGTGTCTATCGCAGTAGCCAGGATGCAGCGCAGCGTAATCCGGGAACGCCCGTCTAAGCGCAGTGGGCAATTCCCGAATCGGATGCGTCAGAAAGAATCACGAATTTCATCGCATCCGATCCACGCTGGCTCGTTGAAAATCGGGGCAGAATTGTTTTTCATGATGAGAATCAATTCGACTCCGGTACTTTTCGATTCGCGACAAACCGGAGCTGATCGTCGCGCAGGAATTCCTACCCACCGAATTCGACTGGCGCGTCGGCATCCTCGACCGCCGCCCGCTGTTCGTCGCGAAATACTTCATGGTTCCCGGCCACTGGCAGATCAACCGGCACGATGCCGGAAAACAAAATGATCGCAAGCACGATTTTGTCGAGGGAAAAACGGAGGCGTTATCCGTCGGCGAAGCGCCGGATCGCGTGATAAAAATCGCGCTCAGGTCGGCCAACCTGATCGGCGACGGATTTTACGGTGTGGACATCAAGCAGATCGGCAAGCGCCTCTACGTCATC
>CAIZNF010000138.1 GCA_903934275.1 uncultured Nitrosomonadales bacterium | reverse complement strand
TTGAGCCTTTTCGCGTACTTGGCCATCAGTGTCTTGGCAGTTTCGGCAATAGTGTCCTGCGAGTCGACAATGGCTCGAATAAATGCGGGCAATACCGTGCCGTAGTACTGGCTCGTTTTCTCTGCCAGCAGCTTCACAAAGTCGATTGATTCCGCGCAGCCATGCAGGTCGATGAACATCCCGTTTCCGCTGTCGGCATGAACAGGAATGTTAAGGAAACGGACAATTTGGCCCGGCATGATTTTGATATTTTCATTGGCAAAAAACTTCGGATAGTCAAACTCGCCGTTGCTGAGAATCACGCATCGGAACGGATGCAATTTGCCAGCAGTTCCATCGCTTTTGGCACGTCCACGGTCACGACCGTTCATCAAATGGTAAGCAACCTTTTTGACATCTTTCGCATGAGCGCTCCCGATTTCATCGTATGTGGTGACCGAATCGTTGTTACCCTTGGCAGTGGCCACGAAAGCGTTCTCGGTTGCATTCCAGTCCCTGATGTCGGATATCGGACCGGATAGCGACGCGCTTACGATATAACCGGTCGTTTTGCCTTCAGATGTTTTGCCGAAAAAATGGATTCCGAAATTATTTTGATGTACAAACAACAGAAGCGGTGATGCCAAAGTTGCGCAGACGGGAAGAATTAAACGCGGGTTTCCGCGACACAGTTTGCCCACGTTTTTTTGCCACCCCTTCAAAGTGCCATTGGATTGAAAAATGTTGCCCGCCCGCCCGTCGAGTAACAGGCCTGTTTCGCATCCTTCCGGTGCAGCTGTAAACCCATTGCCGAGATAAGCATATTGCCCTCCGTCTGTCTTATGCCAGCCGGGCATGCTGACTTGCTTTGCGCGTTTGGTTGGAGGCACCTGACGGTACAGTGCTTCCAGAAAGGCACCGGCTGTTTTTACATCATCCACCTTGAAGCCGTGATCCATCAGTTTTTTGATGATCTCGCCCGGTCTCGTCAACTCGGACCTGTGTACCACTAAATGCGCAGGCTTGTTGTCAAGATCGTAGTACTTAATCTCGACACTCACCGTCCCATCATCAACATTAGTTATTAACCGCGTAAAACCGATCCACCCGCACACGATTTGATTCCCGTCATTGCCGCGCAAATAACATCCTGATTTCGATCTCTCGAACGTCCCTAACTTGGTCTCAACGACTGTCGCTCCTTTGCGCTTTTTCTTGGACTTTGAGGGTTCAGCATCTCTCGGCAAATTCCCAGGCCTTTTGGTCAAAGGCTGGTGGATAATTGTAGCTTTGAGGGCGGTGCTACTATCCCGCCCCATGGGGTGGCGCACTTTATTGTTTCCCATGGTTGCACCCCCTTGTATTCGATTTGCATGCGGATGCGGGACCAATTTCATCGTGTTCCTTGCAACCCATGTCATGCATCTCTTCGGAACTGACACTTGCTTTCACACGCTCTGCAATCCACTTATCAATTCCTTCCTCAACCCATCCAACACTTCGCGGTCCGATGTGAATAGGTCGAGGAAATTTGCCGTTTTTTATGCTGGCATATATGAATGAACGAGAGGCACCCGTCCTATCGATGACCTTGGGTAATCGTAAAATCCGTCTCACCGGCTGATTTTCCGTGAGTGAAGCATCCACTGGCGTAGATGATTCATGTGTTCCGATGCACGTTGGCGTAATGGGATGTTGCGTAGGATTAATCCCTCTGCTGCGAATAGCTTGTTCCATAAAATATCTCCTTAGAAATTATGGGTGAATTGGGTTATTCACTTCCATGGAGAAATTCTTGCAGAGTGGCCTTAGGAATAAATCGGCGTCTATGAGCTGTGCCTTAGAAGATTAAGCTCGTAACAGTAGCACTGTTATGGGGGGTAATTAGTGAAGGGACTGCTGACGGCTCACTTCGTCATAATAAAGAGATTGAATGAACATTCGATGGCAAAGAAAGCCGGCCCAAACCGCGAAATTATTCCTGTAAATATAATTGTTGTTTTAACTACCCAACTTAATTTAAACGGGCCCCGAAACGGCCAAGGCTAAGTAATAATCATTTGCGTAATTTTCGGCGATCTTCTTCTTGCTCTGGAATGCTTGCTGGTATTGCGCATTAACTCCCGTTTGATCTTCTGAAAGGCTATTTTTTGAAAGAGTAATTTCTGGGATAGAATATATAAGCTTATACAACTTCGCTCGATTAAATTCGAAGTCTACTTTCCGGCCCTTAAGCTCCGATTGGAAATCAATTATGTCCAGGATGCGTAAGAGCGGAAGCAACTCGTTCTTTTGTCGCGTCCACACCTTCTTCATGCTTTTCCGCTTAATCCATTGCTCCGCACGCTTTTGTAGGATTATCTTGGCATCATCGATTTGAGTTTCGATGCTACCGTGCGTGTGTTCCAAAGCGAGAACATGGAATTTAATTAATACTTCCCCTCGTCGTAAAACGATATGTGGCGTTGAACTGATTTTCTTTTCCTGCCCCCTGGTGACTCGTGAAAAACTCAACACATTACGCGTAATGAATTTCGGACGAGCAATTCGAGCACCATCATACGGTTCTCCACATAGCTTGAATTTCAGTAACCCATATTCCTTTTTGGCGATGAAATTGCGTTTAGCAGGCGACAAGTTCTCCGACTCGGAGCTGAAACACCATTCTTGATATTTATGACTGCGCCTCAGAAATTCCCATGCCCACTTCGCACTGGGCCAAGTTTTATGACCCGAGTATTCTTTAATATCGAATCCGGTTGGGCGATGCGGAAATGGAAAAGCTTCTGTCGGGGT
>CAIZNF010000137.1 GCA_903934275.1 uncultured Nitrosomonadales bacterium | reverse complement strand
GGTTAAGGTAGGACAGGGACGAGTACCCCGTGCCAAAATCATCTAGCGACAATGTGACGCCCAAAACATTTTTTAGCGCAAGCATTTTCCTAATCACGGTTTCCATATCATCTACGGCCACGCCCTCGGTTAGCTCCAATTTTAGCCGAGATGGATCGATACAATATTTTTCAATGATTGCCTTCACTTGCTCTACAAAATCTGGCTGCTTGAACTGAGGGGCACTGATATTGACAGCTAAAACAAGGTTACGAGTGCGTTCGTTATCCATCCAAGCGGCAATTTGCTTGCAGGCGGTATCAAGCACCCAATGCCCGATGTCCAGAATCAGCGAACTTTCTTCAGCGATGGGGATGAATTGAGCAGGAGACACCAACCCACGTTTTGGATGAATCCATCGAATCAATGCTTCAGCACCCATTGGCTGATGGTTGTGATCGAGTTGAATCTGGTAATGCAGATGAAGCTGCTGCTCAGTGATGGCCCGACGCAAATCTGATTCCAGTGCGGCACGCGCTTCCACAGAATGCTGCATTTTTGGATCAAAGAATTGCACTCGATTTCGTCCGGCATTTTTGGCTTGATACATGGCCATATCGGCACGCTTGAACAATTCATCGATAGTTTCCCTGTTGTCTTGGAAAAGGCACACGCCAATGCTGGGGGGGCAAAACTGCGAGGTATCTTTAAGGCGATAGGGTGCAGCAAGAACACTTCGTATTTTCTCGGCAACTTGAGCCACAAGTTGCGATGCCTGCTCTTCGTCGTCACTGACGTTCTCAGTAAGCACAACGAATTCATCTCCGCCAAGCCGCGCCACGGTGTCAACCTCACGTATGCAAAGTTTAATGCGGTGGGCAACGTCAATCAGTAACAAATCTCCGGATCGTGACCCAGTGTGTCGTTGACGGATTTGAAGTTATCCAAATCGAGAAACAGTAGAGCGCCGAATTTCTGACTGCGGGCAGAGGCGGCAAGCGCAACCCCAACGCGGTCTATCAGCAATCGCCTGTTAGGTAGGCCAGTCAGCACATCGTTAAATGCCAGTGCATGAATTTCTTCCTCAGCTCTCTTACGATCACTGATTTCTGTAAAAATGGCGACATACTGAAAAAGTTCGCCTGTAGAGCCTTTAATCGCGGTTATGGTCAGGTCTTTTGGATAGACTTGGCCGTCTTTATGTCGGTTCCAAATTTCTCCATCCCAACGCCCCTGACTCAACAAGGTCTGCCACATCTCCGCGAAGAACGCCTTGTCATGTCTGCCCGAATTGAGTATGCGCGGACTTTTACCGATGACCTCCGCGGAACTGTAGCCTGTTGTTTTCTCGAATGCCTGATTGACGCGGATAATATTGGCAGAAGCATCCGTGATCATAATGGCTTCATGCGAGTCGAACGTGGCAGCCGCAATTCGCATTTGTTCTTCGGTAGCCTTGCGTTCGGAAATGTCAGTGTGTGTGCCGATCATGCGCAACGGTCTGCCATCCTTGCTGCGACTGACAGCCATACCGCGACCCAGTATCCATTTATAACTACCGTCCTTGCAGCGCAATCGGTATTCTACGACGTAGATGGAACTTTTGCCTTCCAGATAGGCTCGCATCGTTTCTGCCACATAAGACTGATCATCAGGATGGATTCGTGTAACCCATTCGTCATTGGTAGGCAGTACGTCGCAGTCCTCATACCCCAGCATCTCCTTCCAGCGCTTGGAGTAATGCACGGAATCCGTTTCGATGTCCCAGTCCCAAACGCCGTCACCAGCGCCCTCGATAGCAAATTTCCAACGAAATTCACTTTCTTCAATGCTGCCAAGCATTCCGTTGATGCGATGTGCTAGGTTGGAAAGCTCATCATTACCGCCGAGGTCGGGCACTCGCGCTGCAGTGTCAGCGTTTTTGTCGATGAGTAGTACGCTACTATTCAATCTGGCCAGTCGGGAGAGCACCATCTTGTCAAATAGCCAACTGAATAATCCAAGTAGCAGACCAATGGCAGCGGTCGACCAGACTACAAAATTCAGACTGGTTTCGCCCTGTGCATGGATACTCCTGTCACCCACTGTACGTAAAAGCAGTTTGGTTTCGCTGCCAACTTCTGGCATTAGCACGTAGCCTGCAACCTCATTCTCGCTCAATGCGCTAACTTGATCCAGTTGTTGCCTTGCGACCAGTTGCACATAAGCTTGCCGCATGTCGTCAGGCACCGCCTTGTCTCTTGCGCTATTTGCAATACTGATCTTTACGTTTACGACGCCTTCAATCTGGCGAAGAAGTGACTGGTCAAATCGCCGAGCCATGATCATTACACCTCGGCGTGGATCTTTGCTTGTGCTCGGAAGAATATCTGTTGCAGCAACAATCACCAGGCCTTCAGGAGTCCACAGGAGGCCGGATAAATGGCCGGATTCTGGAAGGTTGGACAAGGCTCCATTTTTACCAACAGACTTTGTTAGCACTGATGGAACTTGCCAGGGTTTTTTTTCTAAATAATCGTATCCCCGCTGATAGATGATCTTGCCTTGGTTGTCGGCCAGAATAATGGCATTGATCCGCAGGTGAGAAAACGTGTCTTCAGTGTAATTGGACTCGATATATTTGTTGTTTGGTTTGGCGATGAACTCATAGGTATCGTCCCAATGTGCCCAGTCGATCCCGATTCCGGATAATTGTTCATACTGTTGCTCTATCAAGTTTTTCGCACTGGCCACCTGTATTTGCGTCTTGTCGAATTCCAGCTTGGAATAACCTTGCGTCAGCACCGATCTGGCCGTGAAGAACTGGAGCAGAAACAGCACTAGCAGGCTTGCGCCCACTGCAACCATCAACTTGAATCGTAAGCCTCTGGAGGTCATATCAGAAATGGTGGTTCACAGAGAATATTAAATGGCCAACACCATCACGGCCGTACTGGCTTGCATTCGTGCAGTAATAGCCCAGTTCCAAGTCATTGCCTGAAACTTCCTTGGTCAGCGCCAGCTTCCAGTCCGCCCAGTTCTGATCGGCAATTTCGTGAACAAACCGGCTGTAACCGTAATGCGCCACCAATCCCACATCTTTCGGAAGAGATAATTTAACGTTCAGTTCAGTGTAGAAGCTATTGGTGCCGGTTGTGCCATAGGTATCCCAAGCCCACGTCTCCCCAAGGCTTACCTCGGGCTTGAGTGGCAGATCCAGTGATTTGCTCAGAGAGGCAGATATTTCACCGTATGCCAGATCGCGTTCGCTTGGATAGTCGTAGTACAGTGCTTCCAGCACGCCTGAGAATCCGGCCCCGAAGTCATGCGTCAGGCCTGCCCAGTATTCCAGCTCAACTTTGGTGTCAGGATAGTCATCATTTTTAATATTAGTGCCCCACACGCCGGCATAAAATGCGGTGGCTTCATTGATAGGCAGATCGTAATCTACTTCTGGTTGGAATGCAGGAGTGCGGTGCGTTTGTGAAACGCCTCGCCACAGGTAGTCAGTGGTTAGCATCAGCGAAAAGGAAAACCCTTTTTTTTGCTGCTCGGTTGATTGCTCTGCTTCATTATTCAGGGCGGCGTGTGCTACCTGAATGCCGTTGATAAAAAACAGAAAAGCCGCAGCGACCAATATCTTGAAAGAGCATATCTTGGAGGCCTTCGTATGTGAAATTGCTTTTTCTTTTGATGAACCTTGCAATGACATTTCCTGTAACTCAACAATGAGCCCTGATGCGGGTTGCGTTTCATAGGAGAATAAGACGTTCGTAATATCTTGGCCGTGTGCGTGAAAGCGACTTTTTAGGGAAACTACTCCTCTAACAAAATCATGTGAGTTGAAGCTAAAGAGTAGGTGTGTGTTTTCAGATACAGACAAATCCACACTAGGGTTTTCTAGTGAAATGCTAATGCTGGTTTGAAGATTGAAGTTTTTGTTAGAGCCGTCCACGTGCGCCACTTTCCTTTTAAGAAATCATCGTTTCTTTCCACCACAGAAGTAATCACGCGGATGGAAATAAAAAGAGGCGGGGTCGAGACCTCAGTGGATAATACTATCAATTCTGGACTTAATTTGCACTTAATTTTATCAAGCAATATCAAATCATCTTTTTTCTTTAATTGGCGCGTTTCATTTTTGGAGGCAGTGTGATTACTTGTTCAATCTGTGCGACTGGTTTGTCCCACGTTGCTGACGATTCCCGATAGACAGCGACCGTCCGCTCCATCTGGATATCTTATCGTAGAGAATTGTAACACCATAACTTTGAATGGCAGCTCACTGAGATTTGTCACCATATTCTAGAATTGGCATTATCAACAAACAACTGACTATCCCGAATATAACGATTCAGCATCGCATCTGATTTATGGCCTGTTTGCTGACGAATTTTCCAACCAGCAACCCCCGCTTTTGCAGCACTTGTAGCAAGTCCAGCACGTAAGCTATGTCCAGAATACTGCGCTGCATCCAATCCAGCTGCTTGCGCACGTTCTTTAACAACCAATGCCACCGATTGCGGCGTTATACCAGCATTCATCACCGTACCGTACTTATTGATGCGCCGAAACAAACAGCCGTCTGTAATATCAGCTTGTTCTATCCATACTTGAATTGCAGTTACCGGACAGGTTTTGCCCCTGGCGTATGGAATAGCAATACGACGTCCACAGCCAATCTGGTCTGTCTTACTCCGTCTTATGCGTATGACGGCGCCTTCTTTTACAAACTGGATATCCGCTACTTGCAATGCCACCAGCTCAGAACGCCGAAATGCGCCTGCAAAGCCAGTGAGCAGCAATGCTTTATCCCTAACACCTTTGATGCCTGTCATACCTTTCACCATCGCCTGAATATCGCGCTTCATTGCAGGTAGCACTTGTCTCTGTGCGCTGCCGTTAACACGCCTGATGCCTTGCAGCGTTGCTTTTACCAATGCCGAATTGGTTGGTGACGAATAATGTTGGCTTGTATGCGCTTTG
>CAIZNF010000136.1 GCA_903934275.1 uncultured Nitrosomonadales bacterium | reverse complement strand
GCGCTGATTTATTCAGTTTTGTCGTTCCCGCGAAAGCGGGAACCCAGTAAAACAGACAAACTGGATCCCTGCTTTCGCGGGGATGACGAATAAATCAGCATCTCCCTAGGAGAAAGGCGTATTGCCATACGCCCCTAGGGTCTATCAATGAATTATTTTAATAAAATTTCTCTTCGCCTTCAGGGCGCGTTTTGAACCGCTTGTGCAGCCAGAAATATTGCTCCGGCATTTCGCGCACGCGCTGCTCGATGAATTCGTTCATGCGGCGCGTGTCTGCGGCTACATCTCCTGTCGGGTAATTCTCCCATGCCGGATAAAACTTCAGCTCATAACCTGCGCCATCCGGCAATATCCTTGCGATCAGTGGAACGACTTTAGCGCCGGTCATTTCGGCAAGACGCGGCACGGTAGTCAGCGTGGCTGCCTGCACACCGAAGAATGGCACGAAAACGCCGTCCTTGGTTGCCAGATCCTGATCGGGCAGATAATAGAACGGCAAGCCCGCGCGCATTGCTTTGACGATAGGGCGCAAACCCTGTTGCCGTGAATATAGCTGTGAAGCGCCAAAGCGCAAGCGCCCGTCAAACAGTTTTCGGTGAAAGTACGGATTTTTTTGGTTGGAATACACGCTGACCAGATTACTTTGTTGTGTGAGCCATGACCAGCCCATATCCAGCGCGACGAAATGCGGTACCAGCAAAATCACCGGTTGTCCGGCCAGCTTTTGCAGATGCTCATACCCTTCCACATGTACCAGATCTTGAATACGCTGTGGAGTTGACCACCACAGTATGCCGCGCTCCAGAAAGCTGCACGCGAAAGCTTGAAAATTTTGTTTTGCCAATACGGTGCGTTCGGCATCGGATAATCCGGGGAAGCACAGCCGCAAGTTGATGGCGGCAACGGTGCGTCGCTCCCCCGCTAACCAGTACAGCAACATACCCAGCGCATTGCCCATTTTTGCCAACAGCGGCAGCGGCAGGAAATGCAGCAGCCACATTATAAAAATACCGACCCTGGCCATCATAATGCAGGAGTGGAAAGTGGGGAGTGGGGAGTGGGTGCGGAGACTCCCCGTGGAATTTTGTAGCGATTGTAGCTCCACAGGTATTGTGCCGGGCAAGCGCGAATCACGCGCTCCAGCGCCGCGTTAATCTGCTGCGGCACAGGTGCGGCAAAATCCAGCGGCAGCGGTTCCACATGAATCACATAGCCCTGTCCGCGCGGCAACCGCTCGGAATAGGCAATCAGCACCGTCGCGTTGCTGCTTTCCGCCAAACGGCCTACCAGCGTCATGGTGTAGGCGGGGCGGGCAAAAAAATTCACCCACTCGCCTTCGCCCTGACTGGGTACTTGGTCGGGCAGCAGACCGATGGCTTCGCCGCGCTTGAGCGCCTTGTACAGCAGCCGCACGCCGCCGACATCGGCTTTCGCCAGCCTGGCCCGACCGCGCTCGCGACCGCTGCGCATCACGTCTTCCAGAAAGCCGAGCTTGGGCGGGCGGTACAGCACGGTGATTGGCACGCGCTGCGCGGCATACAGCGCGGAAATTTCAAAGCAACCCAGATGCGGAGTCAAAAAAATGATACCTTTGCCGCGCGCCTGCGCCGCTTCGATGTGCTCCAGCCCGATGCATTCGCGCACCTTGTCGAGCACCTCGTCATAGGGGCGCATCCATATCCATGCCAGCTCTGTCAGGCTTTTGCCCGTTTCGGCAACAGTTGCGGACAGAATGTTTTGATATTGGGTGGCATCGGTGGCCAAATGGGCCTGCCGCAAATTCTCCCGAGTGCGCGCAGCATATTGCGCGGAAGCCGCGTAAGTTAACCGCCCGAACAACGCCCCCAGGCCATGCAACATGCCCAATGGTAGCAGCGCAAGCAGACGAAAGAGAGTTTTGAAGAGAAGGTTGGCCATGTGGGCGCAATTATAAGTGTTGTTTGCGGCTTAGAGCCTATTTCAGTAGGTTTCATATTCCAGACCTTGTATTTGGGCGAGCTTTAAATTTCTAGTGACATCACTATCGTTGATGCAATTCTGAAAAAAGGCTTCAGATGGTATTGCAACGCCGTTGCGACTATAATTTGTGTCCTTTTTAGTCTGTCACCCGCCCAATACCAAGATGCAGTTGTTCGCCTTTGGCATTAACCATCAAACTGCGCCGCTTGCCGTGCGCGAGCAGGTCGCGTTCAATGAGGACGGGATGGAGGGCGCGCTGCGTGACCTGGTGGAAAACGGCGCGGCGAAGGAGGCGGCGATCCTGTCCACCTGCAACCGCATGGAGCTGTATTGCAACGCCGTGCAGCCCGACCACGCCATCGACTGGCTGGCGCAATACCATCATCTGGCCCGCAAGGACATCGATCCCTATCTATACACGTTGCAGCGCGAACAGGCGGTGAAGCATTCGTTCCGCGTGGCCAGTGGGCTGGATTCGATGGTGTTGGGTGAACCGCAGATCCTCGGGCAGATGAAGCAGGCGATGCGCCAAGCCGAACAGGCAGGTACACTGGGTTTTCTACTGCACAAATTATTCCAGCGCACTTTCTCGGTCGCCAAGGACGTGCGCACTCAGACCGAGATCGGCGCGAACCTGGTTTCAATGGCGGCCGCTGCGGTGCGGCTGGCAGAGCGGATTTTCCCGAGCATTTCCGAACAAAATGTGCTGTTCATCGGCGCGGGCGAGATGATCGAGCTCAACGCGGTGCATTTCGCGGCGCGTTCACCCAAACACATCACCGTCGCCAACCGCACGCTGGAACGCGCCCATGTGCTGGCGCGACGCATCAACGGCCATGCGATCACGCTGAACGAATTGCCGGAACAGCTCGCGCATCACGATATCATCGTCACTTGCACCGCCAGCCCGCTGCCGATCCTGGGCAAGGGCATGGTGGAGCGCGCGCTCAAGGCGCGCAAGCATCGCCCGCTATTCATTGTGGATTTGGCGGTGCCGCGCGACGTGGAGGCGGAGGTCGCGGAATTGAGCGATGTATTCCTGTACACCGTGGACGACCTCGCTGAAGTGGTGAAGGATGGCATCGACGCGCGGCAGGGTGCGGTCAGGGAAGCCGAGGTCATCATCGACTCCGGTGTGGTTGATTTCGTGCATTGGATGGAATCGCGCGAAGTGGTGCCGACCATCCGCGCGTTGCGCGACCATGCCGAGCGCAATCGCCGCCACGAACTGGATAAGGCCCTGCGCATGTTGTCCAGGGGCGAAAGTCCGGAGCAGGTGCTTGAAGCCATGAGCAGCAGCCTGACCAACAAATTTTTGCATGCACCGACCCACGCGTTAAACCAGGTGCATGGAGATGATCGCGAGGCGTTCCTCGATATGATCCATCGCCTGTATCACCTGCACACCGATGAATGATCTCGATTAGTTTGTTGAGCTGCCATTCCCGCGTAGGCGGGAACCCAGCAAGAACAAACATCACGCGAAGCGAACAACGCTGCGATTTTGTCCCGCTTCGCGGGGGATTTTTAATTATCTGGATCCCCGCCTCTGTGGGGATGACGAATTAATCTGCGTTTCTCTAATAGATTATCTGGAATAGATTATCTGGGTTTATGCTAATGGATCACTCTGAATGAAGCCCAATATTGCCACCAAGCTCGCTCGACTGAGTGAGCGTCTGCTCGAAGTCAATCAATTGTTGAGCACCGAAGAAGCCACCAAGGATATGGACACGTTCCGCAAGCTGAGCCGTGAGCGCGCGGAACTCGATCCGGTGGTGGAGTTATATCACGCCTATCAGGCCTGTCAGTCCGACATTGACACCGCGCAGGAAATGGCGGGCGATCCAGAAATGAAGGCGTTTGCGGAAGCCGAGATTAAGCTGGGGCAGGAACGTCGGGAACAACTCGATAGCGAATTACAAAAGCAATTGTTACCTAAAGACCCCAACGATGAGCGCAATGTATTTCTGGAAGTGCGAGCAGGAACTGGCGGCGACGAGGCGGCGTTGTTCGCCGGTGATTTGTTTCGCATGTATTCGCGTTTCGCCGAACGCAAGCGCTGGCAGGTCGAGGTGATTTCGGAAAGCCCCGGAGAAATGGGCGGCTACAAGGAAATCATCGCGCGCATTGCCGGGCAGGGCGCGTACTCGGTGCTGAAGTTCGAATCCGGCGCGCATCGTGTGCAGCGTGTCCCGACGACTGAAACGCAAGGTCGCGTCCACACCTCGGCGTGTACCGTCGCGATCATGCCGGAAGTGGACGAGGTAAACGACGTGGTGCTGAATTCCGCCGATTTGCGCATCGACACATTCCGCGCCTCAGGCGCGGGTGGGCAGCACATCAACAAGACAGATTCAGCGGTGCGCATCACACATCTGCCGACCGGCGTGGTGGTGGAATGTCAAGACGGACGCTCGCAACATCAAAATAAGGCTCAGGCGATGCGCGTGCTGGCAGCACGTATCAAAGACGCACAGGTTCGCGAACAAAACGCCAATACGGCCGCGACGCGCAAGAGCCTGGTGGGTAGCGGTGACCGCTCGGAGCGCATCCGTACCTACAATTTCCCGCAAGGCCGCGTCACCGATCATCGTATCAATCTTACACTGTACAAAATGGACGCGATCATGGACGGC
>CAIZNF010000135.1 GCA_903934275.1 uncultured Nitrosomonadales bacterium | reverse complement strand
GCAACTGCGGGGCATATTTACCGCATCGGTGATCGGTGACCAGGCCGCTTATGCGCGGGCCGTGGAGCGGGAGTACCGGGCGTTATGGCAGTGCTGGTGTGCCGGGTTGCCGGCGGAATCACTTGCCGGAAAAGAAACATGAATCACTTTATGTTGAGCAGCTACACACTTTACAATGAGGCGCAGGTGACCAGTTTGCTGAAGTGAAACCACTGCCGATTGCAGAGATAAAGGGGCGTGATGATGAAAGAGTGCGAGCAAAAATTAGTGAAATTATGCTGCCGGGTGAAAAATAATGAGCGATAGCATATTGAAAAACCGCTTCGGTGAGGGTGCGGCAACAGCCATACCTAGCGATGCTCCGTTGGCGGAAAAACCCGGACATAAACTCAGGACATCCAACAATATTGTTGACCGAAAGACATTGGCTGAAGTTGGCGGGGACCAGCAAGTTGACTCCAAGGAGCTGCAGGTATTATCTGGTCAAGATATTCAATTTGTTGAAGAAGCCGGGCAAGTTGGAATTATTCGGCTCGATAGGTCATGGAACAAAGATGGCAATGCGAATTGCCCAAATATGTTTACCGGCCCGACTGTTAGAACAGAGCGAGAACGGTTTCGTTTTGATGGTCATAAATTGATGTACCACCTTGACCGTATTGCATTATGGGAGAAAGGTGAAAAATTTGCGCCGGTTCATATCGACATGGGGCTGACCAAGTTCTGCAATACCGCTTGTCTCTATTGCTACGCCGTTGTCCAAAACATGACTCAGGGGGTGATGATCCAGCGTGACGCATTGCTTCGATATATTGAGGATTGCGGGAAACTGGGAGTGCGCTCAATCGGGTTCATCGGTGATGGTGAACCTACACTCAATCCAGCTTTGTATGACGCGACTGTTCTCGCACGCAAACTGGGTATTGATACGGCGATGGCAACCAATGGCCTGCTATTTGATATGGATCGAGCGCATGATATGTTACGCGATATGACCTGGATCAGGTTCAACCTTTCCGCCGGTGATTCTGAAGGGTTTCAGCGTGTCCACCAATCCAAAGGCAAAAACTTTGATCTGTTGGTCGAGAAAATCAAAACACTCGTTGAAATTAAGAAAAAGCACAATTATTCTTGCACGCTTGGTTTGCAGATGGTGCTGATACCAGAGTGCTACGATCAAGTGCTAAAGGAAGCAGAATTAGGAGCAAGGTTGGGTGTGGACTACTTCGTGATCAAACATTGCTCTGACTCGGAATATAAGGAAATTGGAATCGATTACAAGGATTACCTGAGAATCGAGGATGTGTTGAAAGAGGCGGAAAAATTTTCGACAGATAACTATGTTGTTCAAGTGAAATGGGACAAGATAAAAGCAGGAACGGAATCACCGCTATACAAAGACGGCTTCAGAAAATATGATGTCTGCTATGGAACGCCTTTCGTTTTACAAATGTCAGGCAATGGCAAGGTTTATCCCTGTGGCCCGTTTTTCAATAAGGAGCGTTTCTATATTGGTGATATCCATGAGCAGTCATTTTTTGATATGGTAATGGGAGATCGGTATTGGTCGGTTCATCGTGATGTGACCATGTCGGTTGACGTGCATAAAGACTGTGCTATCGGTTGTCGGCAAGATTACGTTAACAAGTTTTTATGGGATTTAAAAAACCCGCCTGAGCATATTAATTTTGTTTGATTGCCAAAATCAATTTTCCGGATAAAGACTCAGCTGAGAATGTTAATAACATCTACCTTTATAGTGAATTGCCTAGATGAAAGCTAAAAAAATTCTGCTGTCTGTCATGCCCTATGAAGGCGAGGTGCAGGATCGCGTTACAGCAAAATTTTATAAGAACAGTGCCGTCAAATACATGCCCTTGGGGGTGCTCAGTGTTGCTGCCTGCATTCCTGGGCGTTATGAAATTAAAATACTGGATGCAGCCAGCCTTGGTCTTACCATGGAGGAAACACTGGCCGCTATTGAGGAATTTGCGCCGGATATTTTGGGGCTTTCGGTCGTGACCTATCGTGCATGGGCTATGCTGGAGATACTCAACCGCGCCTCTGCGCCTATTAAAGTGGTTGGCGGCCCGCATGCAACAAAAAGCCATGCCCTCATATTGCAGCAAGGCGCACATGCTGTATTTGTTGATGATGCGGAGGGCACTTTCCCAAAATGGCTGGAAGATGGTTGCCCTCAAGGAGTGTTTTATGGGGGGCAGGTGGACATGGATGCCATTCCACTGCCTGCGCGCCATCTTCTTGATCTCAATGATTATCGTATTGAACAGAATGACGATATGCTATTCAATGTTGGTTCTTTGCGCCTGCCCATGTTCAGTTCGAGAGGTTGCCCGTATGCCTGCATTTATTGTGATGTGCAGCAAAAGAAATTTAATTTCAAATCGATAGATAAATGCGTGGCAGAGTTTAGAGATCTAATCGGGATGGGTGCCACTTCGATCCACATTCTGGATGATGCCTTCAATGTTAACAAGGCGCGCGTTTCGGCATTGAGTGAAGCGATTATGCAAGAAAATTTAATAGTTGATTGGAGCGCGCGCGGAACGGTTGAGACTCGTGAACAAGTTATCGCCGATCTGGCTGCGGCGGGTTGCAAAAGACTGCATGTTGGCATTGAAAGCCTTGATGACGATGTATTGATATACTTTAAAAAATCATGTCGGCTCAAGCATATAGAGCGGTTTTGCGAACTGTGCAATAAATACGGAATCGATGTCCTTGGTTATTTCATAATCGGTGCTCCAGGAGAAACCGAAGAGTATCGGCGCATGCTGCCGCAACGGATTAAAAATTTAGGGATACGTTTGCCATATTTCAACCTCTTGTCACCATTAGCCGAAACGCCCTACTATGAACAACTGCTGCGTGACGGCCAATTTGATCGGGATTATTGGGGAGATTTCTGCAAAAATCCGGTACGCGATTTTATTATCCCTGAAGTTCGCAGTGTGGAGGAGGAGGATAGGCTGCGCGCCACCATTGATGATTATGTAAATTACTTCAAGAGAAAAGACATGTCTGTTTTTGCCAGCTAAGGAGTTGCAGTTATGACAATGGAGTGCGTTGTATGTGGCAACGATAGTTTTCCGATCTCCACGGTGGATAGCGCCACGATTTGCAAATGCCCTGGATCCACTCGCTGTTTGGCAGAT
>CAIZNF010000134.1 GCA_903934275.1 uncultured Nitrosomonadales bacterium | reverse complement strand
CTATTGGCCGCTTCGGTAGCGATCATGGCTTTTTGCAGTTCAAGTTCGATCTGTTTCCGCTTGGTGATATCTTCCTTGACGGCCACGAAATGGGTAATGATTCCATTTTCATTGTGAATTGGTGAAATGGAAACTGATTCCAGATAAATCCCGCCATTCTTTTTCTTGTTGTTTATTTCTCCTTGCCATGCCTTGCCGGATAATATGGTTGCCCACATCTCTTGGTAGAATTCCGGCGACTGCAACCCTGACTTGAGCACTCTCGGATTTTGTCCAATAGCCTCTTTCGCGGTGTAACCGGTTACTTCGATGAACCTTCTGTTGACATATTCAATCGTGCCGTTCATGTCGGTGATGACTACGCTGGCCGGACTGTTTTCCACGGCGCGGGAAAGCTTGAGCAGTTTTTCATTGGCCTGCATGCGCTCGGTGATATCCGTGCTCTGGCTGCACACGGCTATGACCGACCCGTGCTCGTCGTTGATCGGATAGCAGATGAACGAAAACCAATGTTTCTGATCGCCGATGTTGATGCAATCCTCCGCCTCCACCAGTATTTTTTTATGTAACACATCGAAGTGTAGTTTTTCAAAGAGCGCTGAAATATGTTCAGGAAATACCTGTGTATCGGATTTTCCGATGACATTGCCCCGTTCTACGCCGAACATATTTTCAAATGCCCTGTTCACGAACTGGTACTGGCCAGCCATGTTTTTGACACTGATTTGCATGGGCGAGTTTTGCATCATCGCGACCATGCGTTCCTGGCTTGACTGTATTTCGTGTTGCGCCGTAATCAGCTCAGTTTCGTCGATAAATGTGATGATCACCCCGCCCAGTGATTGGTCGCGCGAGGTGTAAGGGAAGCACAATACGTTGTAGTGTTTGCCGCCAAAACTGGTTTGTTGTCGCCGCTTGATGCCGTCTGACATGGCCATCTGCGCGGTTTTAAGAACTTCGGTTACCGGAAGCACCAGGCCGCTTATCGTTTTGCCCAGCGTATGCACGCTGAAACCGAACACACTGGCGGCCTCTTTGTTGTAACGTTGCAAACGCAATTCTTCATCCAGCAAGATGAGTGAAAATCCGGTGCTGTTTTGCAGGTTTTCCAGCTCGGTGTTTACCAGACTGAGCTCGCCTCCCTTGACGATCAATTCCTGATTGACGGTGGTCAGCTCTTCATTGGTGGATTGGAGCTCTTCATTGGAGGCCTCCAGTTCTTCGTTGGAAGATTGCAGCTCTTCGTTGGCCGCCTGCATTTCTTC
Organism: uncultured Nitrosomonadales bacterium; assembly: GCA_903934275.1. Taxonomy (GTDB): domain Bacteria; phylum Pseudomonadota; class Gammaproteobacteria; order Burkholderiales; family Gallionellaceae; genus Gallionella. The sequence continues at coordinate 5,748 of CAIZNF010000134.1, read as the reverse complement.
GTTCAATGCCTGCAATTCTTCGTTGGAAGTTTCCAGCTCTTCGATGACGGTTTGCAAGTGTTCGCGGGTGGCGATCAGCTCGTCCTCAAGCTCACTGTTATTGATCTGCGGTTGATCTGTTACGTGCGAGCCATCCATCAGCGTGGCCAGCGATATGAAGCTGATCAAAAACTGCTTCTGGTCATCGCGCGATACAACCGGATGCACTTCGATCTTGATGCTGTGTCCTGTCCTGTTTTTAATCGGCCTTATCCTGCCCATCGCGTTGGTGTTCTTGAGATCGGCATGGTGTATCAGTGTTTGTACTTCGGTGCGCCATTCGCGGCGCAACAGTTGTGCCAGATTAATTTCCATCTTGCCAGCGGGAAAGTGTAAATAGCTCTGCACGTCGCCGTGCACTTCTACCACGTCCATATTTCTGTTGATCAGCACACTGGGCGGAGCGTAAATCTCTGAAAGTGCTTTCTGTAATTTATTCTCCTGCTTGCGCGTGCCGCGTTCCGCAATGGTGATAGGCGCTTTTACCCCGGCATCCTGGCTGGAATACAACGGAATGGGAATAATCTGATCCTTCGAGGCGACACGTTTAAATATGCGCGCTTCCTTGCTGACCGGAGAAAAAAGATTGTCCTGATGCACGATGCTCTCGGATTTTCCCAGAAACAAATGAGCCGATGGCCGCAGCGCAAAGTGAAAAATGGAAAGCACTCGCGTTTGCAGCAGGGGTTGGAAATAAATCAGCAAATTGCGGCAGCTGACCAAGTCCAGGCGCAGGAACGGAGGGTCAAGAACCAAGTCTTGCCGGGCAAAAACTACCATGTCGCGAATCGGGCGCGCGATTTCATAAAGGTCAGATTTTTTGCTGAAGTAGCGTGTAATTGTTTCATGGTCAACTTCAGCCAGCGAGGTTTCGGTATAAATACCTTTGCGCGCGACCGCCATTGCTTCCATGTCGATGTCGGTAGCGAAGATTTGAATGCGGTAATCACTCATCCTGCCGCCCAGCAAGTCTGCAAGCAGAATGCCGATGGAATAGGCTTCTTCGCCCGTCGCGCAGGCCGGAACCCAGATACGGATTTCATCCCCCGGTTGCTTGTCGGCAACAATTTCCACCAATGTTTTGCGCAGCCCCTCGAAGCTGTTCCGGTCACGGAAAAATGCCGTAACGGAAATCAGGATGTCCCTGCTGAGCTTGTTTAGCTCATCCGGGTTCTTGCTACAAAAATCGAAATAAGCGGCCAGATTATTCAGCCGGTTGGCAGCCATGCGCCGCTCCACGCGGCGTGACAACGTGGCTTCCTTGTAACCGGAGAAATCAATCTTGGACTGCTTGTAAACCATTTGCAGCAGCCCCTTCATGGTCGCGGGCGAGTTTTCCAGCTTGGGCGTGCGGTCGATCAAGCCGTGTGCGCGCGCGATAGCGGTGATCTCTTCCGCGATTCCTTTGCAGGCCAATACCCACTCGACACAGCCGGTGCTGATGGCCGCCTGCGGCATACCGCTGTACTTCGCCGCTTCAGGATCCTGGGCAAACGTGAAGCCGCCCACAGCCTTGATTGCCGCGATACCCGCCGAGCCATCCGAACCCGTGCCGGACAGGATCACGCCGATTGCATCCTCCCCTTTGTCTTCCGCCATGGAGTTGAACAACACGGTGGCCGAAGGTTTGGGCAATACGGTTTTGCCGGGAACCAGCAGGCGCATGACCCCGTCTTTCAAAATGATGTTCCAATTGGCGGGGGTGACATAAATGACATTGGGCAACGGAAGTTCGCCGTCTTCAACGTCCTTGACCAGCATGGCCGTCTCGCGTGCCAGCAACGGAACCATCATGCTGCGATAGGTGGGGGATAAATGCTGAACGACGATGTAGGGGACACCCAGGTCATCGGGCAATGCGCGGATCAAATCCGAGAGTGCTTCCAACCCGCCCGCCGATGCGCCTATTCCGACAATGAAGTTGCGTTCTACAGCAGATGCCGGAGCGGGTACAGCTGATTTTTTAGCTGCGGCCTTGCCAGGCTTGCCGGGTTTCTTGCTGATTTTTTCTGCGATAAAATTGCGCTCCTCGGCTGAGGAATTGACGGTGGTCTCAGGTGTTTTCTTGGTTTTATTAAAGACAGGAAAAACAGGTTTGGTCACCTTCTGTTTGACAGGTGGCTCGGGTGTTTTTTTTATTTTACTGACGGCAGGTTTGGCAACTTTTGATTTGACGGATGGCTCAAGTGTCTTCTTGCTTTTGCTGGCAGCAGGTTTGATAGCCTTCGATTTAACGAACGGCTTGGCTGTCTTCTTGATCTTGCTGACGGCAGGTTTAACAACCTTTGCTGGACTGACTTTGGCCATGACGACACCCAATTGAATAAAGTGACGGCATCCTAACCACAGCAACTCAGACAGGATATTGGAGAAACCCTTGTTTTTGTCTAAGGGTTTCCCTTAGCTGGTGTTTTTTTCAGTTAAAACAATGTGGTGTAATGAAAACACTCTTCTGCTGCACCCCCTCAATGCTCTGCCGTGATCCAGTGTGTGGCATAGCGTATCAAATCGGCACCATCTTTCAATTGCAGTTTGGCGCGAATGTTGGCGCGATGCACTTCGATGGTTTTGATGCTGCGGCTGAGCAACTTGGCAATCTCCTTGCTGCTGTGCCCGGAGCCAATCAGGTGCAACACTTCAAACTCGCTGGGGGTCAGGCTGTTAATCAATAATTCGGCTCCCGCATTTCCGGTGACGAACCGGTTCAGCAGCTTGGTATGCATGGGTTCGCTGAGAAAATAATTCCCCGTCAATATCTCGCGAATGGCGGCTATCAGCACGTCCCCCGGCTCCTGTTTCATCACATAGCCGCGCGCGCCTGAACGCAACGCGCGCTCCGCATAAACCGTTTCGTCATGCATGGAAACGACCAGCACGGGCAATGCGGGGATCAGGATGTGCATACTTTTTATCAGCTCGAAACCGGAAAGCGTCTTGAGGGACAAATCCACCAGGACAACGTCGGGGTGATGATCCGACTCAAGCCTGGACATCGCATCTCCGCCATCCTCGGCCTCGGCGCACACCTCCATATCCGGCTCGGCATTGATGAGCATCGCCATGCCATGCCGCAACATGGCGTGGTCGTCCACCAGCATCACTTGTGTTTTCAGCATGGTTAGTCTCTCACAACTTAAATAATCTCAAAACATGACAAGAATTTTGTGGTTGCCCATAAGTTGAGTGGTAGGTGCGTAGGTTGGGCAAAGTGTAGCGTGCCCAACGAATAAAAGCATAATTCGGGTGCATGGCCATAAGTTTTTCGGTACTAATGTTGGGCACGCTACGCTTTGCCCAACCTACAAAAAGGCCGTTTTTCATTCTTGGTCCCGGCTCGTTCGGTTTAACGTGAAACTCGCGAAGCGATTCGTCTGCCCCCCCTCCCTCCGGGGGAGGGTTGGGGAGGGGGAAACGGGCATAGCAAGTTTCATTATCAGGGGTGGCACTCGCCATGCCCGTTAGCTCTTCTTCATTTCTACCCGTACTTCCGTGCCGCCTTCCGGGCGCAGAATAAATTTCAGTGTCGCACCGAATTGCTTCGCACGGTATTGCATGATTTTAATGCCCATCCCCGGTGTGGCAATATGCTTTGCATCCGAGCCGGAATAACCACAGCCGTCGTCGCATATCGAGAGGCGGAGCAGACCTTCATCCGCGCCTAGAAAAATTGTCAAATGCCGCGCTCCGCCATGACGGATTGCATTGTTGGTGGCCTCCTGCGCAATACGATAAAGGTTGAGTGCAAGATTAGCATCGTCGATGACGATTTCATTGGGGCACGCGAAATCACAGGCAATTTTATAGGTGCTGGCAATTCTCGATGCGAATGCCTGCAATGCGGCCATCAGCCCGTTGGTTTCCAGCTCAAACGGGAGCATGCTCTGCGCAAGCTGCTTGCACTGCATAACGGCGTGCTGCGCCTGAGCTGCAATAGATGCGGCGATACTGGCTGAATCCGCATCGCGCGAGGTGAGCAGTTTTTTCTCCAGCGCGCTGGACTGATAAGCAATTGCCGCAAGCTGCTGCCCGAGGCTGTCATGCAATTCTTGCCCCATTGAACGCTGGCGCTCTTCTGCCACGGAAATCAATGCCTCTTCCAAACGCTTGCGCTCGGTGACATCCAGTATCAGCACGAAGAAACCCAGCACTTCGGTATCAACACGGTAAGGGCTGTAATACGCAAAATTATTTCTCTTCTCGCCATTGGGCTTGGTCAGTGTAAGTTCGAATTCCTGCGCCTCGCCCGCCAGTACCGCACGCATGTAAGGTTCATTCTGGCGAAACAATTCTTCACCCAATAAATCCTGAATACGAATGCCTTTCATTTCTTCCGTGGTTTTGCCGAACCAGTTCAAATACTCGCGGTTGGCAAATACGGCGCGCAAATCTTTCGTCCAATACCCCACCATGCTGGGCATAAAATCGGTGAGTGTTTTCATGAACCGCTCACTTTCGCGCACAGATTCATTTAGTTGTTTACGCTCGGTGACATCGCTCAGCGCGACGCGGGTTATCATCGCACCATCGGCATCCTTCGAGACAATGGACTCCAGATGAGCCCAGAATTGCGTGCCGTCGTTCTTTACCATGCGCAACTCGCACTCCTGCGGTTCGCCGGTATTGACTAGCTGTTTGCGCAGCAGATGGTATATATCCTGATCCGCCTTGAAAATAAACCGGCTGATCGGCTGCTTGATCAGCGTCTCCCGATCAGTGTCCAACAGAGTTGCAGCAGTAAGGTTGGCGTGCAGAATCATGCCACGCTCGCTGACGGTGCAATAGCCCACCGGCGACTGGTCATAGAGGTCAACGTAGCGTTCAAGAGATTCTTCGAAGGCAACCAGCGCCACGCGCAGCGCATCATTCTGCATCTCCAGTTCGATCTGGTGTGTCTGGAGTTCGTGCGGGAAATCCTCGGCAGAATGTTTCTGCGTGTGTTCGCGGCCACGTTTTTTATCGGCTGCTGCGTGTGGCGGATCTTGGTTCATTCTGGATTTTTAATTACGTACAACAGATGCGCCAGGTATTTTAGAACGAGGTGTCAATCTGCAAGTCGAATTCGCGTTGCGAGGCATCGGTGCAGATACCAATTGCTTTTATGCCGAGGGATTCCTCATAGCTGAATTCGCAACGCAGTGCATCACCTTCATCCGACAGCAGCAACATCTTTCCCGTGCCGTTCAAGCTGCGCGGTGCGGAGGATGCAGGCTGATGCCCGTCTTTCTTTTCGCCCTCGTTGTTGTTGATAATAATCGTAGTCTGCGGCGATGGTGTGAGAATATAATTGCCACGATAGACGTGCCCATTGAGGCTGATGTTGGCACGCTGTTCAAGCCAATTCGCAGTGCCCTTTACCACTTGGTGACCCGTGCGCGAGACCATCAAAATAGTGCTTTCGGTCGCGCAGCCCGCAAATGCCATGCTCAGGCACATTATGCATATACGTTTGATATTGGTACGCATGAATTCTCCTTGTGGTGACCATCTACTTCAGCGAATTCGCTTGTTAAGGATGGTGTGATTAATGTGCTTATTTTAGCTGATTTATGTTGAATCAATCACGCAGGATGTGCTGAGGGCAGGGCAATCGCATCAAAATTGCGATAGAAATTAACGGATAAAATATTTAATAAACAATGAGTTAATTATATTTTTTGTGTGCAACAGAAAAGTCGGCATCAACCTTGCCCAAGCTCGCAAACCGAAAGG
>CAIZNF010000133.1 GCA_903934275.1 uncultured Nitrosomonadales bacterium | reverse complement strand
GCGTGCTACAGAATTTACACCGGCGGTGTACAGGCGATCTTTCAAAATATCGAGGTAGAAGCCGCCCAGATACTCGGAACAGAAAGTTTGCAATTTTTGCGCGATCCAATGGAATTCGTAACCAGCGTAATCCTCACAAATGGCGCTCTGCAACTTCTGCATCTGCGCCAACGCATAGCGGTCTATTTCCAGCCACTGCTCTACTGGCAAAGCATGTTGCTGCGGGTCGAAATCCGAAATATTAGCCAGCAGGAAGCGCAACGTGTTGCGGATGCGCCGGTAGCTTTCCACCACGCGTTTGAGAATTTCGTCGGAGATGGTCAGCTCGCCGGAATAGTCGGTAGAGGCCGCCCACAGGCGCAGGATATCGGCACCGAGCGTGTCGAAAATTTTCTGCGGGGCGATAACATTCCCCTTGGATTTCGACATCTTATGACCGCTTCCATCCACCACGAAACCGTGCGTCAACAAAGCCTTGAAAGGCGCGCGTCCATTGATGGCGCAACCGGTCAGCAACGATGACTGGAACCAACCACGGTGCTGATCGGATCCTTCCAGATACAGGTCAGCGGGCGAATGCAAGTCGGCGCGACGCTGCAACACAGACGCATGGGTAACACCCGAATCAAACCACACGTCCAGCGTGTGACTGAGCTTCTTGTAGTGTTCCGCCTCTGCGCCCAGCAAGTCCACCGAGTTCAGGCTGAACCATGCCTCGATGCCTTCCTGTTCGACGCGCTGTGCGACCTGTTCCAGCAACTCCTTCGTGCGCGGATGCAACTGTCCGGTTTCCTTGTGAACAAAAAATGGCATCGGCACGCCCCAGTTACGCTGGCGCGACACGCACCAATCCGGACGGTTCTTAATCATCGCCTCAAGACGGGCGCGCCCCCAAGCGGGAAAAAATTCGGTTTGCTCGACGGCCTGATTCGCCAACTCGCGCAAGCTCAAGCCATCATGCGGCACCTGTGCCGCGCCATGCTCACGCTTTTCCTGCACCAGATTGTCCATATCCAAGGACTGGTTCTGCCCTCTGTCCTCTGTCCTCTGTCCTCTGTTATCCATCCCGATAAACCACTGCGGCGTGGAGCGGAAAATGATCGGGGTCTTGTGACGCCAGCAATGCGGATAGCTGTGCTGCACTTTTTCCAGGTGCAATAAATGCCCACTGGCCTGCATTGCATCAATCACCACGTCGTTGGCTTTCCACACAAACAGCCCCGCCAAAACCGTCTCTCCCGCAGGGGGCGTACTGGCAATAAATTTGCCGTCGTCTCCTACCGGGTTGTCGGTCGGCAGATGGTATTTCTGGCCGACAAAGTAATCGTCCAAGCCGTGTGCCGGAGCGGTATGCACCAGGCCAGTACCCGCTTCCAGCGTGACATGCTCACCGCAAATAATAGGCACGATGCGTTTATGAAATGGATGTTGTAGCGGCAACATTTCAAGTGCGGCACCTTGGCAAAACCCAACCACTTCACCGCTCAACTGATAGCGTTGCAAACAACTTTCCATCAACTCGGCGACCAGCAGCAAATAACCTTTTTCAGTTTTGATCAGACGATACTCAAATTCGGGATGTACACACACTGCCTGATTGGCAGGCAACGTCCACGGCGTAGTGGTCCAAATCACCGCGTACACTTTGGCATCGCCCGGCAGCGATACACCGAAAGCTTTATCAAGCGCAGGAATATCTTTTACCTCGAAGCCCACGTCTATCGCGGGTGAAGTCTTGTCTTCGTATTCCACCTCCGCCTCGGCCAAAGCCGACTGGCAATCGAGGCACCAGTTGACCGGTTTATAGCCCTGATACAAATAGCCGCGCTCGAATATTTTGCCGAGGGCGCGAATAATATCCGCCTCGGTCCTGAAGTCCATCGTCAGATAGGGATTATCCCAATCACCCATCACACCGAGACGGATAAAGTCCTTCTTCTGTCGCTCGATCTGTTCTTTTGCATAGGAGCGGCACAGCTCGCGGAATTGCGACGGTGGAATCGCCTTGCCATGTTTTTTTTCCACCTGCAACTCGATCGGCAAACCGTGGCAATCCCAGCCGGGCACATAGGGTGCGTCATAACCGTCCAGCGTCTTGCTCTTGACGATAATGTCCTTAAGTATTTTATTTACCGCATGCCCGATGTGGATATCGCCGTTGGCATACGGAGGGCCATCGTGCAGGATGAATTTGGGCTTGCCCTGTTTGGCCGCACGGATTCTCTGGTAGCGTTGCTGCGCCTGCCAGCGCTCCACCATCTGCGGCTCGCGCTTTGCAAGGTCGCCGCGCATCGGGAAGGTGGTATCGGGGAGGTTTAGTGTGTTTTTATAGTCAGTCATTTTTTACTACGCATGAAATTATGAAATTAAAATTACGTTTTACATATCCAGATTATATATTCAGAAAAAATGAAAGCATCTAATTGAAGCTGCGAGCGGGACTCGACCCCGCACCATGTGAACCTTCTTGCTTTCAGACCACCCTCAATCAGATACCGAACTCATTCTCTACATCCCTATCGCGTGCGGCCTTGAAATGCCCTTGTAAAAGATCGAGCTTTTCCTTAACTTCCACCGGGATGTTGTTGGGCTCAGCATGAATAACCAAGCGGTGTAACTCACCCTTCCTGAGGATCATCGGGTGACTGAGCTTGTCCGCCAGACGGCGAAAAAACTCCTCGGCAAAGTCACTCAATTTTAATCTCTCAGTCTTGGCTTCCCATAGTAAGCGTGCAACCTCAGGTGTGGAGGTGCTGTAGGTTTGAAAATCCGCGTCTACGTTGTCAAAGATACGCGCAAGAATGAGCTGCCCGACCACTGCCTCAATTTCTTCACGGAATCCGCCGAGCAGGTCGGTAGACTGATAATGTGCTAATGCAAACCGCTTCAACACATCGGGCGTAATGAAATAATTCTCGGCTTCGTAGCGTTTCCAATACACAAGATTCAACCCGCCATCCTGGAAGGGTTGTCGGTTTTGCCCATCGTTATCAAGGATCGCAATGCCCTGGAGGCCGGGCACCAAGTTTCTTAGTGCAAAAAAGTGTTCCTTCGGCGTAATGCCAAACCCTCCTTCTACTCGCTCCAATTCACTTTCCAGTGATTGAACCGGGTAGTTGTTCTGCACGTAAAACGAATTGATACGCTCGTCCCATAATGCCGCAACAGGATGATCCAGACGTTCGGCCAACGCCCGCAACATATCCAAGTCAGTGCCACCCTCTACATACAACACATAACCTCGCTCGCGCGCTTTCACATAGTGATCGGCACCAAAATGTTTGAGGGTGTCACGTATGTCTTTCTTGGCGGCTAAGTCGTCCGCTTTGCCATCCAGCAGCAAAGTCAGATTGTTATCCAGAGCTTCATCCAGAATAACTTCGGAGTGCGTTACCATTACCACCTGCGATTCGTTTTCACTGGCGATATCCCGCAACAGCACATAAACCTGCTTCTGGCGCAGTATCTCCAAATGCGCATCAGGCTCATCCACCAACAGTACGCTACGCTTGTGCGAGTACAGGTAAGCAAAGATCAGCAACATCTGCTGGAAACCACGCCCAGACATGGATATATCAAGTAACTCTTTTACGGCAGACTGCCGGTATTGCAATTCAATCGCACCACGGGCGGTTTCTTGCGGGTTGCCGAGCTCTACGGAAAATAACCGCTGCATCAACTGCGCGATGCGTTTCCAATCATCCGGCTGATCTTTGGCTACCATCAAACATAAATTACGCAACACCTGTGCGGTTTGCCCTTGGCCCAGAAGCACGCCGATACGCCCCGGCTGCAAGATAGGCTCTTCTGTTTCCAACCCGGACATCGGGTAGAGCAACTCCACATTGATCGACGCGGCATACTCAATCAATTTCATATTGCCGATAATCGAATTATCGGGGGTGCAATACACCAACTCATCCCCCTGATTGCGAAAACGCATAGAGACCGGCACCAGCTGATTGTCAAACCATATACCAACGGTGATTACCAGCGGCACATCCTGATTGCCCGTGCGCACTTGAGTGTTGTGCCAAAAATAACGGGTGCGTTGCACCGGTACCGACACAATCGACAGCCGGTTGAGCGGGATAGCAGGGCGTTCCTTGGCACTGGACGACTTGCGCGCATCGAGCCATGTTTTTAACGCCTGCGACCATAATGCCAGCGCCTGAATTGCACTGGTCTTGCCGCAATTATTTGGCCCGATTAAAACAGCAGGATGCTCAAGCTCAATACGTTGCTTGTCGCCAAAACGCTTAAAGTTTTCGATCTCAAGATAATGTAACAGTCGCACGTTGCGCCCCCTTTTGCGTATTGTACTGGCTAACATCAATCTTGCCCGTCACTGCGGTGCTGATCAGAGTCAATGCACTGGTTCGATTTGCTTTCCTGGCAGATGAAAAACAAATCTGGCCTAACTCATTTGACCATTCAGAAATGGCGCCCTGACTCATTTTGCGACCTCATCAGCCGATGCCTGAAACGCATCCGGCCAGCCGCCGTGGGTCTCGATGACTTTGTCAATCTCGGCCATTAGGCGGATGGTTTCGGACAGGGAGATGACGATTTTCTGGTAGTGGACGATGTCGTCCTTGGCCAGCGTGCGGCCTTTGCGGTCTTTCAGCCATTTCTGGCAGACTTGATAGCCGCCGATGTGGAAGTTCCACACGTCCTCGCGCACGCCCTTGAAGCCGATGGTCTGCGCCTTGTCCACCCACACAGTGTTCTCCGACCACGTGGATTTTTCGGCCTCGGGATTATTACCGCCGATGAATTCGGTGATGGGATGGTCGAGCTTGGGGGATTCCAGCAGGTGCAGGGCGACGAGTTCGCCGCCGAGGTGTGACAGCGCGCGGAACAGCTTTAGGTTGCCGGTCAACGGCAGGCGCGGGAAATCTATTTTCAGAAACTCTGCGTACCGGTTTCGGTAGCTGGGGCTGTGAAACACCGCGTAGATGTAGTGGAAGATATCTTCAGGGGTCAGGCCGGTGGGCAGGCCGTGGGCACCTTGTTGAGAAAGTTTGAGTGCCACCGACAATATTTTGAGAAAGCTCGGTTTAAGATTTGGAGCACTATCAGTGCGAAGTGAGAGCGTGTCGGAGCTGTAGAGCGTCAGAGGAACCACATCGCAACACCGGTCGTGAGACGCACACTTTATTTCGGCAAGTGTCCGTGTTACGAAACAATGGTTGTAAGGCAAACCAGTTACTTGCCGCGTCAGAATCAGCGCGAAGTTGTCGGCCAGCATGTGACGCAACACAGCATAACCGGGCGTGCCGATGAAGCCGCGTGTCTGGCCGCTATACCAAGTGTACCTCACATCAAACGGTCGATAGAGTATAGGCCGAAAGCAGTTAGGTTGGTTGTTCTCGGTCACGTCAGTTTTCGCCCATGCAACCTTCCAATCTCGACTGTCCTCATCCAAGAGGTATTTCTTTTTCAGCGTAGCAATGTCGTCTTTCCTGAAATCAGCCACGGCCTGCTTGATACTGTCCTTCGTGAAGTGAATTGAGACTCGGTCACGTTCTGTTTTCATACCTTTACCGACTGACACGAAGATGTCTTTGGCACTTACGCCATGAGAATATTCGGTTTCGTTGGCAAAGTTTTTGGGAACGAAGAAGAAATTTGGAAATGTAGGGTTGATTTCCTTCCATCGCGTTTCGGTGACGTTACCTCGCTCAAGAGCTGTGTATTTGCTGTCCCTAGTGCCCCAAATGTCTGCATGCAGATAGCAACTGTTGGTTTTATTTGGAGTCTTCGACAGCAGAGAAACTGATACGCCCTGCTGGATATCGAATATATTCTTGTCCTCATCTCCTGTCGGGTTTTCTTCCTTCTTCCGAGTATCACCGTGAAGGTTCAGGAAAAAGATCTTCTGAAATGCGCGGCTGAGACTTTCACGCATCTGTCGGTGCGTAAGGCCGTCAAGGAACACATTGTTTGTAATCATCCCGACAATGCCCACCCGTGTCATATCGATGAGGTGTTGTGAGAATCTCACAAATTTGATGAAATCATCATCGAGGTTGAGTTTCTTTTCATCGAGGCCGCGCTTGTAATCCTCTAGCAAACCTAAGACGAACGAGTTTTTGTTGAACATCCCGTAGTTGGAATACGGCGGATTGCCGATGATGACGGTGAAGCGCTTCTCCCGTTTGACCTCGTTCACAGCAACCGCTTCATGGGCGAGAGCCTCGAAGTCAGGAAGTTTCAGTTGTCCTTGCCACGGTTCGAGAGCGTTGGTAAGGTAGATGCGCACCCGCTCTTCGCTGCCAAAGTGGTATTTAGTCTCGGCGAGCTTCAGGCCGATTTTCATATGAGCGATGGCGTAAGGAGCCATCATCAGCTCATAGGCGTAGAGACGCGGGAGGAGATGCTTGGGCACGTAATCGTTCCACGCGGCAAGTTGCTGCACTTCGGTAAGGCGCTGCTGCTTCCACTTCGCCGCGAGGGTGCGGTGGATAACGTCGACGACTTCGACGAGAAAAGTGGCGGTGCCGGTGGCGGGGTCGAGTACTTGGACGAAAGGTTCATCCGGCGAGATGCTGCGTTTTTCGTCCGGCGTGTCGGTGAGCGGCGGCAGTTTCAGGTCAGGATGCTTTTTTAGCATCTCGCCCCAGGTGATGGTGGAGGCGAGGCCGTCTTCTAGGCCGAACTCAGTTTGCAGAAGTTCGTGGACACTGCGGACGATGTAGGAGACGACGGGCTGTGGGGTGTAGAACACGCCGCGCTGTATTTTGAGCTGCCTGTTGTAGGCGCTGAGGAAATGCTCGTAGAAGTGGATAACGGGGTCTTCGCCACGGGTCTTGTTGCCGAAGTCGCGCAGGATGGCGGGCAGGTCGGTCTCGTCGCCGCGCAGCAGTTCCACCACATCCTGAATGCCCAGTTCGTCAAAGTCTATGCCGCCTTTGCGCCCGCCCACCTTGAGGAAGGTTTGCAGCATTTCCTTGAGGAAAGGGTTGGTGATGGGCACCATGTCGGCGATGTCATCGGCTTTGACGAATGTGCCGTAGCGGCCTTCGCTGGAGTCGGTGCGCGAAATGGCGGCCGTGAGTAATCCGTAGGTGATGGTCTGGGCGTAGGTGTCGGCAAAACTTTCCGGCGTGAGGTCGTGGATCAGCGCCGTCTGAAAGGCTTTGAAGAGCTTGGTGATTTCGCCTTTTTCCGATTCGGCGGCAAGCAGAACTTTGGCTTTGTCGCGGATGCCGCGCGCGAGGCTGGCGAGCTCTTCCGCCAATAAGCTGGCGGTGGTAATGACGTGGCCGATACGGTGGCGGAAAGGTTTGCTCCAGGTTTCGCGCCATGCCTGGGTGTCTTTTTCATCTGCTGGCCAGTGCAGGCGTTCGCGCAGAACATGATCCACATTCGCCAGTTTCAGCGGCGTGTCGCCGCCATCCCAACCCAATACATGCAGGGTAGGCATATCGCCGGGGTTCTGGTGAAAATGGGCGAAGGCGATTTCGCGGGCATCGGTGCCATCTTCACCGAAGGCGGTGATGAACAGCAGGTC
>CAIZNF010000132.1 GCA_903934275.1 uncultured Nitrosomonadales bacterium | reverse complement strand
CCCGATCAGAATCGTGCGCTTGCCCTGCATCCTGTAGCGCGTCTTCAACATGTCGTGTACCGGAATACCTTCGGTGATGCAGATCACCAGATCCAGATCGGCATCGACGGCCTCGTCAATCGCGGCAGCCGCGCCGGAAGGCGGCACGTAGATCACCGAGACGGTCGCGCCGGTGGCTTTCTTGGCATCCATCACCGAAGCGTAAACCGGCACGCCTTCAAAATTCTCGCCCGCCTTCTTCGGATTCACCCCGGCGACAAAACAATTCGCTCCGTTCGCGTAGGCGCGGCAATGGAAGGTGTGGAACTGGCCGACCTTGCCGGTCATGCCCTGGGTGATGACTCTGGTGTCTTTGTTTATCAAAATAGACATTATTATTTCCCCTTTGCTGCGGCCACGACTTTTTGAGCCGCATCTGCCATATCGTTACCGGAAATGATCGGCAGACCGGATTCAGCCAGAATTTTCTTGCCGAGTTCCACGTTGGTTCCCTCCAGACGCACCACCAGCGGCACGCTCAGATGCACCTCACGCGCTGCTGCGACCACGCCCTCGGCGATCACGTCACACTTCATGATGCCTCCGAAAATGTTGACAAGAATGGCCTTGAGATTGGGGTTTTTCAGCATCAGCTTGAACGCCTCGGTGACCTTCTCCTTGGAAGCGCCGCCGCCCACATCGAGGAAGTTTGCCGGGTTGCCGCCGTACAGCTTGATGATGTCCATCGTCGCCATTGCCAGCCCCGCACCGTTCACCAGACAACCGATATCGCCGTCCAGCGAGATATAGCTGAGGTCGAATTTCGAGGCCTCGACTTCGGCGGGATCTTCCTCGTCCAGATCGCGATACGCGACGATTTCCGGGAGACGGTACAACGCATTGCTGTCGAAATTGAATTTCGCATCCAGCGCGCGCACATGATTATCCCCGGTCAGCACCAGCGGATTGATTTCCGCCAGCATCGCATCCTTCTCCACGAAGGCGCGATACAAGCCTTGCAGACAAGCACGCGCCTCGACCAGTGCCACTTCGGGTATACCGATCTTGCGCGACACTTCGTCCGACTCGTCATCGGTCAAACCTTTCACCGGGTCGATCCAGACCTTGTGGATTTTTTCCGGCGTGTGTGCGGCGACCTCCTCGATATCCATGCCACCCTCGCTGCTCGCCATCAGCGCCACGCGCTGCGTGCTGCGGTCGACCACCATGCCGATGTAATATTCTTTAATAATTTGAGCACCTTCCTCGATCAGCAAACGCCTAACCTTCTGTCCCTCGGGGCCGGTCTGGTGCGTCACCAGTTGCATGCCCAGAATCTGGTTCGCGTATTCGCGCACCTGCTCTGGCGTCTTCGCCACCTTCACGCCGCCGCCCTTGCCGCGCCCGCCCGCATGTATCTGCGCCTTCACCACCCACACGCTTCCGCCCAACTGCTTTGCCGCAGCCACCGCCTCATCGACACTGAAGCAAGCCACGCCGCGCGGAGTCGGCACACCGAACTGTCGCAGGATTTCCTTACCTTGGTATTCATGAATTTTCATAATAAATATCTTCCGAACGAATAGCGCACCGTGATTGATGCGCAAGTTTGATTTTACCGAAATATTGCTTCGCGCGTATTGGATTAATACGCCGAAAAATACCACACAACATGGCTGTTGATAAAAAGCAAAACCGCCCGTAGGCGGTTTTGTTTGTGCTATATGGTGCCGCTTGTCGGATTCGAACTGACGACCTACCGCTTACAAGTCTGAGAAATACGGCATTTCCCTGCATTGATTGCCATTCCGAAAACCCACTGAAAGCCGCATAAAACAAGGATATGCGAATAATTCCCTATTTATTTGTGTTGATAAGTATTCCGCGATATTGCTATAATTCCCCTACATAGCCACTACACGGAAAGGATGACAGCATGAAACGGGAAAACTTCACATCGGCAAGGGTTGCAGCTTTCAAGTGCGAACCAGGCAAACAGCAAAGTATCTATGGGGACAGGAAAACGCCGGGGCTGGGGTTGCGTGTAACCGCTGCCGGTTCCAAGGCGTTCATATTCGAGACTTCGCTAAACAATAAAACCATCCGCATGACGATAGGTGACTTGCGCAACTGGAAAATCGGGGACGCGCAAGCTGAAGCGTCGCGCCTTAAAGTGATGACCGACCAAGGCATAGACCCGCGCCAAGTGATAGCTGATGCCGTGGCCGCCAAGGAAGCCGAACGTGCCGCCCTGATAGCACAGCAAGCCCGCGAATCGGTGACCGTGGCCGAAGCATGGCAAGTCTATGTTGCCGAGCGTAGCGCATCCATGAAAGACGGCAAGCCGGAATGGGGCGAAAAGCACAAAGCCCACCATTCCTATTTTGTGCAAGCTGGTGGAGTGAAGCGCAAACGTGGAACCCGACCGGGAGAATCGAAAAAAACTCGCCCCGGTGTACTGGTGCCGCTGATGAAAATGCGCCTTGCTGACGTTGACGCAAAGGCCATTGCTGCATGGCTGGATAAAGAATCAAAGCAAGCCCCCACCACTGCCGCCCAAGCCTTCCGCGCCCTGCGCGCCTTCCTGACATGGTGCGCCAAGCATGAAACCTATAGTGCCGCCGTGCAAGCTGGTGTGTGTCAGTCTGATGACGTGAAGCGCAAGGTTCCAACGGTGCAAGTTAAAAAAAATGACAGCCTACGCCGGGCGCAAATCAAGCCGTGGTTTGAAGCCGTGCGAAAGATTGGCAATCCGGTAATCGCCGCTTATTTGCAAGGCTTGCTATTGACCGGCGCAAGGCGCAACGAACTGGCCGCGCTGCGCTGGGCTGATGTGGATTTTCAGTGGAAGAGCCTGACCATACGCGACAAGGTGGAAGGCGAGCGCACCATACCGTTGACCCCTTATCTGGAGCATTTAATAGCCGCCTTGCCGCGCCGCAATGAGTTTGTTTTCTCAAGCCCGACCGCTGCATCGGGAAGGCTTGAAGAGCCGCGTATTCAACACGTCAAGGCACTGGCCGCCGCCGCACTTCCCGCGCTGTCCCTGCATGGTTTGCGCCGTTCCTTTGGCACATTATCTGAGTGGGTGGAAGTCCCTGCCGGAATCGTGGCGCAGATTATGGGACACAAGCCGAGCGCGATAGCCGAAAAACATTACATCCAGCGGGAACTCGACTTGCTGCACTTGTGGCACGTCAAAATCGAAGCGTGGATATTAGAGCAAGCCGGTATAGAGTTAGTGCCGGTACAAGCAGGTTTACGTGCGGTGAAATAATGCAAAACCCAAGCGGAAGGGTATAATCAGACATGCCAACAATTATCAATATCAACGGCTATCGCATCATTATATGGCCTGACGACCACACCCCGCCGCACGTCCACATTTTCAAGGGCGATGGAGAGATGAGAATCAGCATCGGCAATAGCGGTGAGTTGCCACGCCTTATAACGATTCACCACCTAAGCAAACAGGAAGTGCGACAGGCTTTTGAAATAGTGGCTGAAAATCAGAATGTATTATTAACTGCGTGGGAGAAAATTCATGGCAAATATGATTAGCAATCACGATTTGGATATTCAGATTGAGCAGGCAACAAAAGCGGGACTTTCTGCGATGGATGAACCACGCGCCAAGGCTGCGCGCTACGATGCGGTGCGTCGGCAAATTATTGTAGAACTCACTAATGGCTGCACCTTCATTTTCCCTGCGGATATGGGACAAGGCCTCGCCAATGCTACTAACGAAGAACTATCTGATGTGCAGGTGCTAGGACAAGGTTTTGGCTTGCACTGGGAAAGGCTCGATGCAGATTTAAACATTGCTTCGCTTGTGGTGGGTATCTTTGGTAGCAAATCCTGGATGCAAGAATTGGCACGACGTGGCGGCGCATCAACATCGGTGGAAAAATCGGCAGCGGCACGCATCAACGGCAGTAAGGGCGGTCGCCCAAGAAAGTCAGCCTAACAACCCAATGATGCGGCAAAGCGTAAACTATATGCTGCTGGACTACATGAAGCATCATTGACCAGGATAAGCCCGCCTAGTTTTAGCGGACGAACGGCTGCTCGACCTGCTGCGTATGTGGCACGTCAAAATTGAAGCGTGGATATTGGAGCAGGCTGGGATTGAAGTTGTGTCAGTGCAAGCGGATTTGCGCGCTGTCAAATAAACGTAACTACAAATAACCCTTGCCGCTATAATAAACGTAACTACACTAAACGCCTTGCAAATCACTTTCAACGAAGCCAAGGACGTACTGAATAAAAGCAAGCATGGCGTGTCATTGTCCGAAGCCGAAAAGCTGGAATGGGATGACGCATTAATATGGCACGACACCCGCCGCGATTATGGCGAAGCCCGCATGGTTGCATTGGGCGCAATCGGTGAGCGGTTGTATTGCGTGATTTACGTTGACCGTGAAGATGTGCGCAGAATAATCAGCCTGCGCAAAGCCAACAACAAGGAGAAAAAACTTTATGTATCTAACAACTAAATCTGGCCGAAAAATCCTGCTCAATACGCCTGAAGAGGATGCGAAGATAACCGCCGCCGCACTGACCGACCCGGATAATTTACCGCTGACTGATGCGGAGTTAAGCCAATTCAAACGAGGGCGCGGAAGGCCACTAGGAAGCGGCACAAAAGAACAGGTAACGCTGCGCCTTGATACGCAAATACTGGAGCAATTCCGGGCAACGGGCAACGGCTGGCAGACCCGCATAAATGATGCGCTGCTGGATTGGGCGAAGCATCACTGATTGAGCCAGTAAAAACAGGATTGCGGGCGGTGGCATAAATTATCGTGACACGTCACATAATGGGATGGGTGATATGCAAACAACGACAGAGATACCGAAGCGCGGAAGACCTGCGACAGCCAAAGCCCCGATGACAGTTACGGAGCGGCAACAGGCGAGCCGCGCGGGACGCAAACTGCAATGCTTCGAGAGCTTCCCGCCCGTGCATCTATCCGTGCTGCTATCGGGGAAGGCAAGCCAAGCTTTGAGTATGCTGGCGCATAATCGTGACACGTCACGAAAAGAGATTATCGAGAAATTGCTGATTGCCGCATACGCGGAAATGAAAGCGTGACACGTCACGATTCTGAATAATCAACTTGACTAGCGAAACGCCACGCTATACATTAACGCCATGATTAAGACATTCCGGCATAAGGGGCTTGAAGCATTTTTTGAAACCGGCAGTAAGGCAGGTATTCAGCCGCACCATGCGCCAAAGCTGCGGAAGCAGTTATTGCGGCTAGACCTTGCCGAAAGCCCCGCCGATATGAACGTGCTGGGATGGAATCTACACCCGCTGACCGCGAATCTTGCCGGACATTATTCGGTGAGCGTCAACGGTAACTGGCGCATGACATTCACCTTTGACGGTGAAAACGCTGTGCTTGTCGATTATCAGGATTACCACTAGGAGAAAATAACCATGAGCAGAATGCACAACCCCCCCCACCCCGGCGGAACATTGAGAGAAGACGTATTGCCAGCACTGGGGCTGACTGTTACCGAGGCAGCCAAGCAACTAGGTGTAACCCGTGCCGCATTGTCTCGTGTGTTGAACGAGCGCGCCGCTATATCGCCGGAAATGGCGTTACGTTTGGAGGGCTGGCTGGGGGTAGAGAACGGCGGACGGGCTGATGTATGGATTGCCGAGCAAGCAGCATACGACTTGTGGCAAGTGCGCAAAGCTGGCGCGCCAAAGGTGCAACGTGCCCAACTGATAGCGGCATAACGAGTTTACCCCCGCATACCCTGCGACTAATTACCAAAGGGGAAAAGCCGGACACCTTCACCGGCCTGACGGGGGTGTCAGGGTGAAGCGCAAGGTTGGCCGCTTGATATGCAAGCCGGTTTGCGGGTGGTGGCAAAATAACCCTTGAAATCCCTCTTTCGCACCCATACAATGTATGCCAATGAAGAGCATTAAGCCATTCAAGCCAAGCGAGCGACAGGCCAAGCAATGGCTCAAGGAGGCAGCCCAAGGCGAACGGCGCTTGTTCTTTTCACCACACGCCGAACTGCGAATGCGCCAGCGCAAGATTGGGCGCAGGCAGGTATTGGAAACCTTGGGGCATGGAACCATCAGCGAACCGCTTCATCAGGACATACATGGGGATTGGCGCTGCAACATCAGTTGGCAACATGCGGGGCTGCGCGTTACGGTGGGTGCGGTATTCAAACTACAAGAAAATGGCGAATGGGTAATTATCGCAACGGTATTTGAGGGGTAAAGAAATGTTAAAAAAATATGATGACTGCGGGCTGCGGAATATCTGGCTGAAAAATGGCTACCGTTATGAGGTAATCGAAGGTCATGGCAAGTGCCTGGAGATAGATGACATAAACGGGCTGCATCGCGCTATTGCGCACCAATTGGTAAATTACCGCAAGCGATTGTCCGGCGCGGAAATCCGTTTTCTTCGGATGGAAATGGGCATGTCACAAAACCGGCTGGCCGACTGCATGGGCGTGGACGAGCAGACAATTTCCCTGTGGGAACGAAGCAAACGCCGCCCGACAGTGGCAGCCGAAAGAATGCTGCGCCTGCTTTATCTGGAACACGCTGACGGCAAAACCAAGGTGGCAAAAATGATTGCCCAATGGAACGATATAGACCGGCAAGAACTGGAAGAAGAAGCCAAGCAAGTATTTCAGGAAACCGATGACGGATGGCGAATGGCTGCCTGACCGATTACCCCCGCATAGCTCGACGGAGCGAAGAGCCGGACACCTTCACCGGCCTGACGGGGGTTCCTGATTGAAGGCTGACACCGGAAGGGGTGCGACATGACCGAAGACGAAATAAAAGCATTGAAAGCAAGTAGGCAATCCCGTCTGGAAAGGGCAATTACACCTACCAATGGGAGGGGTGGCTACGCCCCCCGCTACAATCCTCCGTCAATTACCCTCAAGCCGCCTAAGTGGGAGGTCTGGGGAAATATGCTGGAGGTAGAGTGGCACGAAGCGTGTGCCCTTGCGCTGAATATTGACCCCGATACAGTAGTGGAAGAGGGGGGTGACATGTACCCCCATGATTCGTGGTACAGACTGCCTAGCCACGAAATCAAAGAAGACTTTGAAGACCTTATG
>CAIZNF010000131.1 GCA_903934275.1 uncultured Nitrosomonadales bacterium | reverse complement strand
TTATGGAATGTTTCACCTGTTGCAGAGCGCTCGCGCGGCACGTCTAAACCGACGCTACGCGCCAATTCCTCGATTGCCTCAACATAGCCGAGTCCGGCGTGTTCCATGACAAAACCGATGGCTGTGCCGTGCGCACCGCAACCGAAGCAATGGTAAAACTGCTTGGACTGGCTAACGGTAAATGAGGGGGATTTTTCGTTGTGAAACGGGCAGCAGGCAACAAAATTCGCACCGGCTTTTTTGAGCGGGACATAACGCTCGATCACATCGATGATATCGAGACGATTGAGCAGGTCCTGAATGAAACTTTTTGGAATCACGCCCGCACCGCCCTTGCGTCAAGATCGATACTTAAGGATTTTCGTCATGCCGGGCTTGACTCGGCATCCAGTCGCGTAGGTTGGGCAAAGGCCGGAGGCCGTGCCCAACACACCATTATGTTGGGCACGCTAAGCTTTGCCCAACCTACGTCGCTTCGCCGGAATGGCAAAGCCGAGGGCTTACCTGGATAATTGCGCTTTTATCAACGCTGAAACTTTGCCCATGTCGGCGCGTCCGGCCAATTTGGCTTTGAGCACGCCCATCACTTTGCCCATGTCTTGCGGGCTGGCCGCGCCGGTCGATGCAACCGCTTCGGCCACGGCTGTGGCGACTTCGGCTTCGCTCATCTGTTGCGGCATATAAGTTGCCAACACGCTCATCTCAAATTTCTCGACATCCGCCAGATCCTGGCGGCCAGCCGCTTCATACTGGCTGATGGAATCGCGCCGCTGCTTGTTCATTTTTTCGATGATGGCGACCACGTCCGCATCCGTCAATTCGATGCGCTCGTCCACCTCGCGCTGTTTCATCGCGGCGAGCAGCAGACGAATAGCCCCGAGGCGCGCCGTATCCTTGGCGCGCATCGCGGTTTTCATGTCATCGGTGATTTGCAGCCTGAGACTCATATCGAAACCAATCGCCGCATCCAGCAGAGACGCGGCAAATCAATAGGTCAGAATCAATAAAGCTTGGGAGGGAGAACTTGGCTGCGCAGGCGCTTGTAATGGCGCTTCACTGCGGCAGCCAGCTTGCGCTTGCGTTCTGCTGTGGGCTTCTCATAAAACTCGCGGGCGCGCAAATCTGTCAGCAGGCCAGTTTTTTCCACGGAACGCTTGAAGCGACGCATTGCAACTTCAAACGGCTCATTTTCCTTAACTCGTACAGTTGTCATAAACGAAATACCTTATCTACCCAAAAATTGAGGGCGCGATTCTAGCAAAAGCCCGCACGTTCCACAACAGCGATTTTGCGGCGACAACGGCCTTCTGCAAGAGCCCCTCCCCCTGAGTTTATCGAAAGGCCGGTATGACACAGTTTTTCTAATGGATTATTCGGGTTTAACGCATAATCGCGCCATGAAACGGATTCTCATAGTGGGCTGCGGCGACATCGCCATGCGCGTTGTGCCGCTGTTACAAGGGCGCTACCAGTTGCTTGGGCTGGCACGCCGCACGGAACGTTTTGCCAAATTGCGCGCGATGGGTATTACCCCACTGCTGTGCGATCTGGACGACCGTGCCAGCCTCGTGCGCATCGCCGGATTGGCTGATGTAGTGTTGCACTTCGCGCCGCCTTTTACAGCTCAACGAAAACAACGCCCCCCCCTTCTCCCGCTGGGGGAGGCCGGTGCGGAAGAAAGACGCTTGGTGACTGCCGAAAGAGAGAGTGATGCCCGCACTCGCAACCTTCTCTCCGTCCTGTCGCGCGGGAAACTGCCCGAGCACCTCATCTATATCAGCACCAGCGGTGTGTATGGCGATTGTGGCGGCATCCAGATGAGCGAAACATATCCGCTCAATCCGCAGACGGCGCGTGCGCAGCTCCGTGTGAATGCGGAACAACAAATACGCAGTTGGGCTAAACGAAATCATGTAAATGCCAGCATCCTGCGCGTGCCAGGTATCTACGCGGTTGACCGCCTGCCGCTTGACCGCCTGCGTGCAGGCACACCAAACATTGCAGCGATTGATGACAGCTTCACCAATCTCATCCACGCAGACGATCTCGCGCGTATCGTGGTAGCCGTGTTGAGGTATGCCAAACCTAATCGCGTGTATCACGCCAGCGACGGCAACGGGATTAAAATGGGCGACTATTTCGATGCCGTGGCGGATACCTTCGGCCTGCCACGCCTGCCCCGATTGCCGCGCGTGGAAGTCGAGCACGCCGTATCGCCTATGTTATGGTCGTTCATGAACGAATCGCGACGGCTGACCAATGAGCGGATTAAGCAAGAATTAAAGGTAAAGCTGTGTTACCCGACCGTGGTAGATGCGCTGGCTTCAATCAGAAAAACTGATTATCAAACGCTTGGCAACGCGTGACATCCCCAACGCAAACTGTGCTAGGGTGCAATTATTTGGCTTGATGTGGCACTTGCTGTATTCTTTGCGCGGCATCCACAAGCAGGAGGTTGTCATAATGAAGCGCAATCAATCCGGTTTCACCCTGATCGAAATCGCCATCGTACTGGTGATTATTGGCCTGCTGCTCAGCGGCGTACTCAAGGGGCAAGAGCTTATCAATAGCGCGAAGGTCAAAAACCTTGCCGCTGATTTCAAAAATATTCCAGTTTTCATCTACGGGTATCAGGACAAGTTCCGCGCGTTACCAGGTGATGATGTATTGGCATCCACCCATGTGACCACTGCCGGGATAACCATTACAAATGGCAATAGCAGCGGCATAATAGAAGGCAATTGGAACGCTGCAAACGGAGAATCATTCAACTTCTGGCAGCATATTCGCCTTGCTGGCTTGGCTCCCGGACCAACAGATACAGCGGCAGCCGACTACTTGCCGAAAAATGCGATTGGCGGGGCTATTGGCATCACCAATGCGGCCAGCACAGCGATTACCGGGCTAAAGGGATCGTACATAATTTGTTCCAACAGCATAGCCGGCAAATTCGCCAAGCAACTTGATACCACCCTGGATGACGGCAATACAGCCTCCGGTTCCCTGCAAGTAACTGCGACTGGTACTACTGCTGCAGGAACTGCGGTAGCGACCGGATCTATTGTTGACGACACCTCTTACCTGGTGTGCATGGGCATCTAACGGGCATAGTGTCAAAACACCCAGAATCAAAATACCCCGAATAATAAAACAGTTGCACGTCCTGTGGGAGCGGTCTCCAGGCCGCGATTTTCAGGCAGCTCATCGAGGCTTGGAGACCGCTCCCACGGTGATTTTTTCAAAGTTAGCTTATATAACAGGAAGATGCCAAACCTCGTTTTGCTTGCCGTGATCGCTTACAATTGCGCTGTTTTCATTTTTCGTATCTTTCTAATTAATGTACCTAAAACTAATTCTATTTACCTGTTTGCTGGCTTTTTGCGCTGTAGTGTTAAGTGCCTATGCGCGCCTTTCCGATGCGGGTTTGGGCTGCACCGACTGGCCTGCCTGCTATGAGAAAAATGCGCTTAAGGAACGGCAGCCACCCCAGGCTGACGCGGCGCGCAGCCATACTTCGTGGCAATGGAAGCTGCATAGCCAGGTGGTTCAATTGCTGGGGCTTCTGGCTATCGCGGTTTGCGGGCTTGCGTGGCAGAAGCGCAAGGAGTTGCGGCAATCGCCATTGCTGCCGACCTTGCTGTTGGGGTTGATGGTATTTCTTGCCGTGTTCGGTATCTTTGCTTTTGCACACCTGCCGCGCCCAATCATTGTCCCGGTGCATCTTGCGGGCGGAATCGCCATGCTGATGCTGCTGTCATGGATCGCGCTACGCCAAGTGGTGTTGACTGGTATCGCCAGCGTT
Source organism: uncultured Nitrosomonadales bacterium (assembly GCA_903934275.1). Classification (GTDB taxonomy): domain Bacteria; phylum Pseudomonadota; class Gammaproteobacteria; order Burkholderiales; family Gallionellaceae; genus Gallionella. The sequence continues at coordinate 1,920 of CAIZNF010000131.1, read as the reverse complement.
GATGAGGCGCAAAATTGGCGCGGCTTGTCGTGGTTGGGCATTGTATTGCTGCTGGTTCAAATCATGCTGGGCGGCTGGGTAAGCTCCAATTTTGCCGCGCTTGCCTGCAGCGGTTTCCCTCTTTGCCAGGGAACACTACTGCCACCGATGGATTTTTCATACAGCCTGAATAATTCCGGTCTGCCGCTGTCAGTGGAAAAGCTGACGGCGATTCACTGGATGCATCGGGTAGGTGCAATAATCACCGTCATTTACTTGGGCTGGCTGTCCTTCAGGATTATGGCGGTGAAAAGTTTGAACAACATCGGCAAGACCATTCTGGGGCTGGTCGTGTCTCAGTTTGCGATCGGCATCTCCAATGTGCTGCTCGGCTTGTCACTTGCGGGTGCTGTTCTGCATAACGCGATAGCGATGCTGTTGCTCGTTGCGCTAATGGTATTGAGTTTCAAGCTCAAAAAACGTGAAGCTTGATGTGAAGACCACTCTGGCAATAAATTTTAATTCGCTTGATACATCAAAATCGCCCTATTGAGTCGGCCATTTAATAGTTTCCCGCTCGTGGTAAGCTTGTCGAACCATACAACCCTTCGACAAGCTCAGGGCGAGCGGATTTGTAATCTATTTGTTGGTCGGCTCTATAGGGCAATTTTTTACCACCATGGTTACAGAAGAACGACTATGGGGACTCTATAAATGTTGCGCAGCTTGCTCGAAGAATAATGCGCTACGGGGTTCGCATCAAATAATCCAGCGCGATGCCCGCGAACACCGCCGCACCAAACCAGTTGTTGTGCAGGAATGCCGCGAAGCACGCTTCGCGACTTCTGTTTTTGATCAGGCTGTAGTGATACAGCGCGATGCCCGCCGCGACCAGCAATCCCGCATAAAACATCCATCCCGATCCTGTCACCTGGCCTACCCACACCAATAAGGCCAACGTGGTAGCGTAACAGGCCATTACCGCCGCCACATCATATTTACCGAAAAACAGCGCCGAGGAATGAATGCCAATACGGATATCGTCGTCGCGATCCACCATCGCGTATTCGGTGTCGTAGGCAATCGCCCAGAATACATTAGCGATGAGTAGCAGCCACGCTACCGGCGGTACGCTACCGAGTTGTGCGGCAAAGGCCATCGGGATACCGAAACCGAACGCGATACCGAGATAGGCTTGTGGGATGGCGAAGAAGCGTTTGGTAAAAGGGTAGCTGGCGGCAAGCAACACCGCAGGGACCGAGAGCAGCAGCGTCAAATTATTGAGCGGCAGGATCAGCAGAAAGGCGACTATGGCCAGTGCCGCCGCCAGCCACAAAGCCTCGCCGGGTGCGATGCGCCCGCTGGTGATTGGGCGTTCCTGAGTACGTTTGACGTGCTTGTCGATGTGGCGATCCGCGTAGTCGTTAACGGCGCATCCGGCGGAACGCATCAGCACGGTGCCGAGTACAAAAATGAGTGCGATATGCCAGGCTGGATGACCTTCGCCCGCGATCCACACGCCCCATAGCGTCGGCCACAGCAGCAGCAGGATGCCGATGGGGCGATGCAGGCGCGTGAGCTGGATGTATAGCGATAGACGTTCGGTGACAGTCATTTCTGGTCGGGGTGCAAGCATCTATTTATCCGGGTAGCCTACTAGTCACTTACCGGTTAAATGATATCAAAAAATGACAATAATTTTTCAACGAAACCGTAGGGTGGGCTCTGCCCACCATGTCGGGCAGAGCCCGACCTACATTGGTTCTGGCTCATCCGGCTTAGGGAGACAGGAATTACAAAAGTACCAATTATAAAAAATTTCCCATTAGCCAATTGTTCTCATTCTACTGCACCGAGCACTCTGTTACCGGCGCTGCTTGGGGCATCGGTGCGGCAAGGGGGCGTGGTGCGGGTGTTTCGGCGGGTGATCCATCGGTGGCC
>CAIZNF010000130.1 GCA_903934275.1 uncultured Nitrosomonadales bacterium | reverse complement strand
GAACTCCAGGCCGCAGCCCTGGCCCATGCCGATGAGACAACGTGGAAAGAATGGGGGCAGTGAGTGCGGCCTCAATATAATGTACTAGCAAGTGCATTCAGCTCCGAACTGGTCGATTCGCTGCCAAAATTGTGTCCAACGCCCGACGGTCTGGTTTAGTGCGCGCAGGCTGAGTACGACCTTGACCCCGGCTTCTTTCCACCGCATGCCCGAAGCACAAAGCCGTTGTTTGATGAGTGTCTTGCAGGCAGCCTCAGTAACTCCTGATCCAATTGGCAACCCGGCTGTGACAAAGCTGGCGTAATCCATTTGTTGCCGGTGATTGATGAAATAAGTTCTGGCAGCTTCAAGTTCCTCGCGAATTTGCTTGGAGAGTTTGCGCCGTTTAGCGAGTTGAGCCGCCTCCTCAATCAGCGTATCAATGGCTCCTGGCTCATGCTTGAGGAGGGAACAATGCTCAGATTTCCAAAGGTCGTGTTGAGCCTTAGCGTTGTTGCCAGGATGAGCCGCTTGAGCCACCTTGCTCAGATATTCGGTGGCATGCCAAAAGTCGATCAGTTGCTTTTGGCTATGCTGCTCCAGGAACGACCAGTTGCTGGCCGCACCATCGGCAATGCCCAAAGTGAGCGCATCAGGATACAACTGCTTAAGGCGCACGATCTCGCGCTCCATGCGTTGTTTGAACTCCGCCTTGCCGTACTCTGGGGCGGCTGCTAGGTAAACCGTGTGTTGGCGTTTACCTTCGGCGTCGTAGAGTGATAGTGCCCCCGCCATGGCTTCCCGATAACCAGCGCTATCGACCATCGGTATCATCGCTCCATCGAGACTGATAACAACGGTGGTGATGGCTGCATCCAATTTGGGTGGTTCATACTCCCAGATTTCTTCCTTGGCACTGGCAATGCTTCCAACCCAATCTGCCACATTCTGGATGTAGGAACAGGCGACCTCACGTCCATGATTTTGCGCCAGATCGCACTGCACCGCACGAACATTCAACTGGGCGTACTTATGGCTAAGTTGGCTGGCAAAACGAGGCGTGGCATCGCGAATAATCCGGGCTTGGTGTTCTAAAGGACAGTAAATCTGCCCACCCTGGGATGTCTGGTAAACATAGCGCTTAAGTCGTACTGAGCCATAGGGCGTCTGGTATTCTTTGGGATCCATGGATCGCGCTGTCCATTTAACCGAACCAAGCTTGATTGCACTGCCATCGGTGTCAAAACGCCGCAGAGCTTCCTCTGTCGCGCACCGACCAACTGCATTGGTTGCGTTCTGGATTTCATCTTCCATCTCCAGCATCGTTCCACCAAGGCGGACTGTGACTTGGATCGTAATTTCGTTATCTGAACGCTGAACAATGGTGGCCATCTATGCTCCTTGGGTGGTTACAACTGCTGGGAGATAGGATACAGGATATTTCCGAAAGCACATTATTTAGAGGCCGCACCCGCGGGCCTACAAGAACTTCTTTGAAAAACGTGCAGGCTTTCCGAGGTTCAAAAAGCGCGGG
>CAIZNF010000129.1 GCA_903934275.1 uncultured Nitrosomonadales bacterium | reverse complement strand
GGAGCGGTCTCCAGGCCGCGATTCTCCGACAACTCATCGCGGCCTGGAGTCCGCTCCCACGGTGACTTTTTTCAAAGTTAATTTATGTTGTTTCACGCGGCGCTCGCAAAGCTGGATTACGGATTGAGCAACGGTTCTGCACCCTTCGGAAATAACACCCACATCTGGCCGCTTTGTTTCATACGCCCCGCCTGGGCACCGGCCTGTTCGCCGAAGCCCCAGAAAAAATCGGCGCGCACCGCTCCTTTGATCGCACCGCCGGTATCTTGCGCCAACATTAGCCGGTTCAGCGGTTCGGCGGTATTCGGGTAAGTGGTCGCGAGGAACACCGGCGCGCCGAGCGGGATGGTGCGCGCGTCCACCGCAATACTGTACGCCTCGGTCAAGGGCACACCCAACGCGCCGAGCGGGGCGGACAGGCCATTCGGCAATTCGCGGAAAAATACGTAGCTGGGGTTTTGCGCCAGCAGCGCGGTGAGTTTTTCCGGATGCCGTTCAGCCCAACTTTTGATGCCCTGCATCGAGGCCTCTTCGATTTTGAGCTCGCCCGTTTCAACCAGTTTTTTGCCGATAGAAATGTAAGGGTGCCCGTTCTGTTCGGCATAACCGACTTTTACCAGGCTGCCGTCCGGCAATTCAATGCGTCCCGATCCCTGGATTTGCAGAAAAAATAGTTCAACCGCATTCTCCACCCAGAATAATTCTCGTCCTTGCAACGCAGCTTTTCCATTGCCAACCTCGGCGCGATTGTAATAAGGCACAACTCGATTGCCTTGCAGCCGCCCGCGCAAACGCATGTCTTTCAGTTGCGGATACACTTCACCCAGATCAATGGTCAGCAAATCTTCCGGCACGGCATACAACGGATAACGGAAGCGTGCTGTCTTGGTACGGTTGCCGGTCAGTTTCGGTTCGTAGTAACCGGTAATCAGCCCTTGCGACGACCCATCCGGGTTGAATACCTGATAAGGGGCAAAGTTTTTCTCAAAAAACGCGCGCAATGCGGCGTTGTCCGGTTGAGAAAGTTCGTTGATGCGCGCGCATACCGCTTGCCAGCCCTGCTTGTTCCTCAACGCTTTACAGCTTTGCGAAAAGGCCGTCCATGCTGGCAGCAAATCTACCGTTTGCCAGTCAGGCAGCATCTCCCATTTGCTTTCTGCAAACGGTGCGACAGGCGGTGTTGCAGGCGGAACGACCTGAGTAACCGGCGGGCATGACACAACGGGTGGTTTTAGCGGCGCGCCGCAGGCGACCAGAAAAATTAATAGCAGGGGTGCTGCGCGCCGCACTCTTGAATTCTTTGCGTTATCTATTAACCGGTTAATGCAAAACACGCGGCACGCTCAATACAAATTGTGGAATTTCGATATCGAACTCCGTGCCGTCCTCGGCCTGCATCTGATAGCTGCCGCGCATCGTGCCGACCTGCGTGGTCAGCACCGTGCCGCTGGTATATTCAAAACTCTGGTTTGGGCCGAGCGAAGGCTGTTCGCCCACAACGCCCTGCCCCCGCACTTCTTGAACATGGTGATTGGCATCGGTGATAATCCAGTGGCGGCTGATGAGTTTGACGATGTCGCTGCCAAGATTGGTAATATTGATGGTGTAGGAAAATACAAAACGATTGGCCAACTCATCGGATTGATCCGGCAGGTAATTTACCCTTGTCCGTATGATGAAGCTTTGTTGATCATTTTTTTCCATGTGCGATATTTGAACCGATTTTCCTGCGGCTCGCAAGATGAAATATAAATCCCGTAATGCAAATCATGAAACACAAATCCACCTTGGTTCAAAAAAATCAGGGCATTGTGTCACTTGAAGGCTCAGGATAGCCGTTCCGCCGCTCGCACCGTATTTGCCACCAGCATGGTGATGGTCATCGGCCCCACGCCGCCAGGTACCGGAGTAATGTAGCCTGCCACCTCCTTCACACTGGCAAAATCCACATCGCCGACCAGCTTGCCTTCCGCGTTGCGGTTGATGCCGACATCGATCACGGTCGCACCGGGCTTGACCATATCGCCGGTGATGAAGTTGGCTTTGCCCACCGCCGCGACCAGTATGTCGGCATCAAGAGTGTGCTTGGCCAAATCCACGGTCTTTGAAGTGCAAATCGTCACGGTAGCGTTTTTGTGCAACAGCATCAGCGCCATCGGTTTGCCTACAATATTGCTGCGCCCGACCACCACGGCGTGTTTGCCCTCGATCGCAATGCCGGTCTTTTCCAACAACACCATCACCCCGTAAGGTGTGCAGGATGGGAAAGGCGTTTCGCCGGTTACCAGCGCGCCGACGTTTTTTTCGTGAAAACCGTCCACATCTTTGTCCGGGTTGATCGCCTCGATGACCTTGTGCGAGGCCAAATGTTTGGGCAGCGGCAGCTGCACGAGAATGCCGTGGATATTCGGATCGTTGTTCAACGCTTCGATTTCACCCATCAGCGTGGCTTCCGAGATGTCGTCGGCCAGCTCGATGTGTTTTGAATACAGCCCCAGCTCCGCGCAGGCCTTCACTTTATTGGTGACATACACCTTGGATGCCGGGTCGTTGCCGACAATGATGACCGCCATGCCCGGCGTGATGCCGCGCGCTTTCAGCGCATCGGCGCGTATTTTCCACTCGGCGCGCACCTGCTGGGCTATGGTTTTACCGTCAATAATCTGTGCTGTCATGCTTTGCTCCTGTCCGTTCAATGCGTTATTTACCTAAGCCGGACGAGCCGGAACCAATGTAGGTCGGGCTCTGCCCGACATGGTGGACAGGGCCCACCCTACGGTTTCGTTGAAAATTCTTATCATTTTTTGACATCATTTGGTTGGTATAGAAGCTAATGATTTTTCCTTGTACAGCGCCAAGCCATTCATGATTTCCATATGGGCTTCCGCAATGCCTTTCCAACCATTGATCTTGACCCACTTGCCCGGCTCCAGCGCTTTGTAAAGTTCGAAAAAATGTTTGATCTGTTCCAGCGTGATTTCCGGCAAATCCTGGTAAGTTTGAACATCGCGATACAGCGGGGTCAATTTATCGGTGGGTACGGCGATAATTTTGGCATCGCCGCCGCCTTCGTCTTCCATGCACAACATACCGACCGGACGGCAGGGGATGATGGCTCCATGCACGATGGGGAATTGCGTGACCACCAGCACATCAACCGGATCGCCATCGTCTGCGATGGTTTCCGGGATGAAGCCGTAATTACAGGGATAGCGCATTAACGAACCGATGAAGCGATCCACCACCAGCACGCCGGATACCTTATCCACCTCGTATTTGACCGGGTCAGCGTGTTTGGGAATTTCGACGATAACATTGCACTCGTAGGGCAGATTGTCACCGGGGCGGACATTTAACAGACTCATGCGGCTTCCTTGCTGTGGATTAAAGTCCGCGATTATAAGCGATGCAGAGCGATGCCGCGAAGGCGTAATAGGTTTAGAATACAACGAGTCCAATTCAGGGAGATGATGCTATGACCACACAAGGAAAGTTAATCGGCAAAATGGTGATCGGCCAATCTGGCGGCCCCACCGCAGTTATCAACCAATCGCTGGTGGGCGCGATATTGGCGGCGCGCAAGCATCCCAACATCACCGGTATCCTCGGCGCGCGCCACGGCATCACCGGGATCATGAAAGAAGATTTCATCGACCTGACCACACAGAGCGTCG
>CAIZNF010000128.1 GCA_903934275.1 uncultured Nitrosomonadales bacterium | reverse complement strand
GTTTTTTGCAGTCACCACATAGGCGCTTGCCCAAACGCTGCGCCAGGATGCCCAGCAGCGCATCGGCAAAGTTGAACGGATCCATACCCATGTCCAGCAAGCGGTTGATGGACTCCGGCGCGCTGTTGGTGTGCAGGGTGGCAAATACCAGGTGGCCGGTCAGCGAGGCTTCGATGCCGATGGACACGGTTTCCTTGTCGCGCATTTCGCCGACCATGATCACGTCCGGGTCGGCGCGCAGGAATGCGCGCATGATGGTGGCGAAATCTAACCCGGCTTTCTTGTTGATCTGCACTTGGCGCAAGCCCTTTTGGGTGATTTCCACCGGGTCTTCCGCCGTCCATATTTTGGTGTCGGGCTTGTTGATGTATTTGAGAATGGAATGCAGCGTGGTCGTCTTGCCGGAACCGGTCGGGCCGCACACGAAAAACAGTCCGTATGGCTTGCTGACCGTCGTCTTGATCAGCTCGTTGTTGCGTGCCGAGAAGCCCATCTTCTCCAGTGGCAACGGTTCGCCGGAAGCGAGAATACGCATCACCACGTCTTCGACGCCGCCTTGCGACGGGATGGTCGCGACGCGCAGCTCGATATCTAAAGGGCCGTATTTTTTGAACTTGATCTTGCCGTCCTGCGGTTTGCGTTTCTCGGAAATATCCAGGTCACACATGATCTTGAGGCGCGTCACCAATGCATTGCGGTAGGTGGACGGGATTTCGATGTAATTCAACAGCGATCCGTCCTTGCGCACGCGAATCTGCGTCTTGGCCTTGCCTGGCCCCGGTTCGATATGTATGTCGGAGGCACCCATCCGGTAACTGTCCACAATAACCTTGTTGACCAGCTTGACCAGTTCGTTATCTGCGGCGGCACTGACATCATCCTGGCTCGCTGTCGCGCTTTCTTCATCGTCTCCGAGGCTGGACAGCAGATCGTCCATCGACGATTCATCGCCTGCGAGTACACCGCCACCATCGGCAGACGCGCCTCCGCCATAGAATAAATTCAGGGTTTGGATGAATTCGCGCTTTGGGCAAACTTTATAGACCAGCCGATGCTTGGGGAAAATATTATTGACCACCCGCGAAGCCTGGATGCGCTCTGGGTCGGTGGTCAGAACCAGTAGCCCCTCCTGAGTTTCTTCGATGGGTATCCAGAGGCCGCTTTCGACGTACTCGCGCTTCATGTTTTTCAGCAGGTCGGCCGGCTTGATGCGATCCGCCTTGTAGGGTTCATAAGGAACCCCGAAGAAGCTGGACAGCGCCTTGCCCAAGGCCGGAATGCTGACCTGAAATTCGTCTATCAGCACCTCTTCGATATCGACACCTTTACGCCGTGCGGTGCGCGCTGCCAGTTCAAATTCCGCTGCGGATAACACCGCATCGGCCATCAGATAATCGTATTTGGTTTTGATGGATTTGCTTTGCTGCCGCTGGCGCAGCGCTACCGCCATGGTTTGTGTCAACTCTTGCACGGCCTCCTCGACTATCGTCGAAAACGGAAGCCCTGCCTTGTTGTTGATAACCTGAATGACACCGATCAGGCTACCATCTGTGGCATCCAGAATCGGTGCGACCAGCATCTGTTTGGTGCGGTAACCAGTGCGCTTGTCCACTTCCTGCAAAAATCGCAGGTGCGCGCTGTAGACGGCCAGCTCATGCTGGTCATAAACATCCTTTATATTGAGCAGTTTTTTGTGCATGGCCGCATAACCGGCGACACTTTGCTCGGCAATCGGCAGCTTGAGGTCTTTGAACGAATTCAGGCCGGTCTTGACCTTGGAAATAAGCGAGGTATTGTCTTCGCTCACCACATAGATGGTCAGCCTGTCGGCATTGAACATCGAACAGATATCCTTGCTGACATCCAGCATGATTTCATCGATGTTGCTGGTGGCGTGAATCCTGTTGATGACATGATTGAGGCTCTTGGTGAGCTCAAGCTTGACACCCATTTCGTCGGTATTGTCGGCCATCACTTACTCCTGGAGGTCGAACTCTTGATTGTTCAGCAGCATCTCAATACGAGATTTGCCTGCAAAATTTTCGATTTCACGCATGGTCGACTCGACATCACCGGGTTTGAGATGGGTGATAAATATTTCCGCCTCGCGTTTGAGCTTGGCCAGTTCTTTGCCCAGCAGGCTGGGGCACAGGTGTTTGGAAAGGATCGCCAGATCCTTTTCGATATCCGGGAATGCCGTTTCGATAATGAGGTAACGCAAATTTTCAATTTGGTTAACCACTTCCCATAGCGCATCATTTGTTGTGGTATCGCCGCTGAATACCAGACTCGCAGAGCCGCTATCCAGATGAAAACCCACTGCGGGAACAGTATGATTGGCGGGGATGGCAGTTATCTTGCGCCCGTTCAGAATAGTGGTTTCGCCCAACTTGATAGGCTGATAGCGCATGACCGGATGCTGCGCGTTCGGGATCACACTGAAATCAGGCCAGATTTTCCAGTTGAAAATATGCTGCTTGAGAATTTCCAGCGTTTCGTCGGTTGCATAGATCGTCAATGGGCGATCCCGTGTAAACCCGACGCTATCGAGCAGCAATGGAATGCAGGCAATATGGTCGAGGTGAGAGTGCGTGACGAAGATATGCTCGATTGTGGTCAACTCGGTAAGACTAAGCTCCCCCACCCCGGTGCCGGCATCGATCAAGACATCACGATCGAGCAGAAGCGAAGTGGTACGCAAATTGCCACCGATTCCACCGCTGCATCCTAATACTCTGAGTTTCATTGTTTTGTCGCCTTTAATTCTGGTGAGTGGAAAGTGGAGCGGCACCGATGAAGCTACTAGCCATCCGACCAAGCGAGCAAACGACGCTCACCAAGTCGTTGGTTATGCGTGCCTCGGTAGTAAGTGGGAAAGCCACTCTCCACCCCCCATTTTCTATGTCTCATTTATTTCGTCTGAAATACATACACGCCATCCCAATCTGCGGGTGGCGGATTATCGCGGAAATGGGCGACGCGTTCGGCATAAATACCATACAACGCCGTGTCCGGTGACATGCGTTGCAGGTTCATCAGTTGCAACTCGGCCTGCTCCCAATCTTGTTTGAGGTACAGGCGGCGGAATTCGTGGAACAACTTGATTTCATCCTGTAGTGCCTTGTCTACTTCACCGGCCACGCCGATTGGTTCGTAAATCGCCACGGGCTTGTCTTTACCTTTTACGCGCACTTGGTCGAGTTCGCGGTAGATAAAGTCCGTCACGGCATTTTTAGTGTTTTCACCGACCACGATGCCTACGCCGTATTGCTTGGTAATGCCTTCCAGGCGCGATGCCAAGTTTACATCGTCACCCATCACCGTGTAAGCGACGCGTACTTCCGAGCCCATGTTGCCGACACTGACGCGCCCGGTATTGATGCCCACGCCGATATGTATCTCCGGCCAGCCGCGTTCTTTGAAGTGCGGTTGCAGGGTTTTCAAGGTTGCCAGCATCTCAAGCCCGGCTATTATGGCGTTGCGCGCATGCGCCGCATCTGGCAAAGGCGCGCCCCAGAACGCCATGATGCAGTCGCCCATGTACTTGTCAATGGTGCCCCGGTGTTTGTAAACTATGCGCGACAACGGTGTCAGGAATTCATTCATGAGCAATGTCAGTTCCTTGGCATCCAGTCCCTCGGAAATAGTGGTGAAACTGCGCACGTCCGAGAACAGGATGGTCATTTCGCGGCTCTCGCCCTCCATTGAAACGCTACCGGGATTCTTGCTCATCTCTTCCACCAGTTCGCTCGGCACATATTGTCCGAACAAGCCGGTAATCTGGCGTTTGGTGCGAGATTCAACGAAGAAACCATAAGACATATCCACGGCGAACATCAGCGCAATCATCACCAGACTGTTGGCTACCGGCATCAGAATATTGGCGTATTGCCAACTGGCTATGCTCAGACTCATTGTGACGGCCAAAATGGATGCTATAACCAGCATCGACTTGGCCGGGCCAAGTCGCGGTAGCCAGAAACTCAATACAATACCTATCAACAGCAGCCAAATTACTTCCGCGCCCACCATATAGGCGGGGCGCTCTTTCAAGTTCTGGTCGAGAATGCCGGCGATCATATTTGCGTGGACTTCCACACCCGGATAAATTTCCGATACCGGTGTAGCACGCAGATCCAGCAGTCCGGGAGCGGTTGTGCCCACCAGCACGATTTTGTCTTTTAACTGGGCCAGCTCGGTGCGATCATGCAACACATCGGCGATGGAAATGTATTTGAAGCTGCCTGAATTGCCACGAAAGGGCACGAGCGTGGTCACATCGTGATCCACCGGTATTTTTAACGAACCGATCGGCGAATCCAGTTCCAGCCATTCCAGGCCGGCGTATCCGCTGGTATTTCCTTCAGCAAATCCGGGCAGCATTGGCGATTGGCCGAATAAGGTGCGTACCATCGCGAGTGACAGCGACTCGTAATATGCGCCGTCGTATTCGGCCAGCATCGGCACGCGCCGCACCATGCCGTCCGAGTCCACGGTAGGATTAAAATGCCCTGCCCCGGCCGCAACCTGCTGTAATTCGGGCAGGTTCGCACCGTAGCCGTTAAAAGTTGTGAACGCAATCGGGCGGCTCTTGAATGAACCGGCCGGGAATGCCGGTTCCGGTAGCATACCGGAAGCGCTGCCTTTTTTATCCGTCAGGTAATAGCCCAACACCACGTTTCGGTTTTTAATCTTGCTGGCAAACAGGCTGTCATATTCAAGTTCTGGTCCGATTTGCGCAAGCGTAGCCTGGTATTTCGGATCGTCCTTAAGCTGGTTTTTCCCGAGCTTTTGCAATATCCGAAGCCCTGAACTCTCATCTTTTTCGGCGAACACCACGTCGAAACCCACCACTGCGACACCGTATTTATCAAACAGCTTGTCCATCAACAGACCAAGCCGGTCGCGGCTCCACGGCCAGCGACCTTCTTCCTTGAGGCTCTTTTCGTCAATGTCGAGAATGACGATGCGCTCATCCACCGTTTTCGGCATGGTCAGCCGCAAACGGTAGTCATAGAGAATGTCGGACAGCTGATCGACAAAATGCAGCCGATAAATATGCGACGCATTGCCGACAAAAATCAAGACTATCAGCAGCCCGATCCCGATCAAAAATGAATGCTTCTTCACGCAGCTCCCCGTATTCTGTCTCCCATCATCTGACTAGCCCTTGAAATAAAACTCCATCTTCACGCCTGCCAGCTCGATCAAATCGTGGTCATTTATCTGATGCGGCTTGTCACCCAATACCTGGCCGTTTACCGAAGGGAAGTTCGCCCCTTCGACATGTGTGATGAAAAAGCCATGCGGGCGGCGGGTCAACACCGCTACTTGCACACCAGGTTTACCCAGTGTGGTCAGATTCTTTACCAGATCAAGTTCTTTGCCGGCATTTGGCCCGGTCAGAATTTGCACTGCGGCGGCTTGCGGTGCCGGTGTTGCCGCCGGTGCTGCGGTTTGCGCGGCCTCAACGGGGCGGAGCGCGCCGAACGCGCCGGTTTTTTCAATCATCTCTACATCCGCTGAATTGTTTGAACCTGCTTGGTTGTTCACGGGGCCGGATTCAGCGGTCCTTCCCGCCACTGTCGCCGCCTGCTTTACCGGCGCGCGTAAGATCATGGTTTTTTCGAAATCGGCAGAGGTGGTTTGGCTGGTTTGATCGTTGAGGTATTTCAGGTGGTATTTGCCGATACCGACAACGTCATTGGGTTGCAGAAAATGTTTTTTGACAACCACACCATTTACTTCCAGGCCGTTGGTGCTGTCCAGATCCTCAAGAAATGAATCGTTCAGTATGGTGACAATCGCCGCATGTTCGCCGCTCACAGCCAAGTTGTCTATAACGATGTCATTGTGCGCTTTGCGCCCGATGGTCATGCGCTCTTTATTGATGGGGTATTCGTTGGTCACCACCCCATCTATGCTAAGTATCAGTTTTGCCGTCATAGTCCTACCCTTTCCCGCATACGAGATTTAAGCCAATCATTTGTTAAACCAGTCAATCAGTTTTGCGAACCGGCTGCGTGGTACGGCAAACTCGCTTTTTATCTTTATCAGAATCACCGAAACATTATCGCGTCCACCATTGTCATTTGCCATCTGGATCAATTGTTCTGCGGCAAGCGGCAAGTTTCCCTGCATCGCGTGCAGGGTGGCGCAGATGTCATCATCCTCAACCATATCGTTCAAGCCATCCGAACAGAGCAAATAAATATCGCCCACCCGGACATCATGCACATGAATTTCCGCCACTATTTCGGCATCGATCCCGACTGCGCGCGTCACCAGATTTTTGTTCTTGGAGTGGCGGGCATCCTCGATGCTGATTATTCCGCTATCAATCTGCTCCTGCAACAGTGAATGGTCGCGGGTAATGCTTTCCAGCATACCGTCGCGCAACCGGTACATGCGCGAATCACCCACATGCCCCACGACCACGCGGTTGTCGTAAAACAGCCCTGCAACAATTGTCGTCCCCATCCCCATATACTGGGGCTGGCTTTGAGCGGCATGAAAAATCGAAGCATTGGCCTTCTGGATGTTGTCGCGCAGCAGCAACACACCCAGTTCTTCTCCGGTTTTTTCGTCGCGCTCAATCGGGCTGGCGTTTTGCAAACGATGGGCAATTTCCATAGCCGTCACCGAAATAGCAATACCGCTCGCGACTTCGCCCGCATTGTATCCGCCCATGCCGTCCGCCAATACCACCAGGCCGCAAGCGGCCTCACATGCCACGCTATCCTCGTTGTGCGAGCGCACCATGCCAGGATTGGTTTGGCTGACTATTTCCAAAGCGTCTGTTACTTTCATGGCTTACCCTCCAAGCCGGCGGCGCATTTGCGCAACGCGGCGGCCATTTCTGCACCATTGGCATAACGGTCTTCATTCCGTTTGGCGAGCGACTTATTGATAATCGCCACTAAACACGGCGGCAAATCTGCCTTGATACTTAAAATGTCGGTATGCGCTTCATTGGCGATACGGTACATCAATTGCGCCATCGAGTCCCCTGTGAACGGGAGCTTACCACAAGCCAGTTGATACAAGCTCACGCCCAGCGAGAACATATCCGATCCGCCCTCAATTTTTTTACCGGCCAGTTGTTCCGGCGACATATACGATGGCGTGCCCAGCACCATGCCGGTTTTGGTCTTACTTGAGTCAGTGATGCGCGCGATACCGAAGTCGGTCACCTTGGGCGTATCCGTTTCCGGGTCGTACATGATGTTGGCGGGCTTGATGTCGCGGTGTACCACATTTTGTTTGTGCGCATAATCCAGCGCGTCGGCAACGCGTGCAACGATGCTCATCACCTTGGGCAACGGCAGCAAGTTTTCGGCCTTGGTATAAGGCACTAGATCCTTGCCTTTGAGGAATTCCATCGCGATGTAGGCCAGATCGT